>DASYGC010000202.1:0-1639 GCA_036000225.1 Ktedonobacterales bacterium
GCCGTGGATGTCGGTCGCGGCCAGTTGGCCTGGCAGTTGCGCACCGATCCACGTGTGGTGGTGCTGGAGCGTACCAACATGCGCCATCTGACGACCCTGCCCGAGCCGGTCGGCTGCGCCGCGATCGATGTCTCGTTCATCTCGCTGCGTCTGGTGCTGCCCGCGGTGGCTGCGCTCGTCACGGCCGGTGGCTGGATCGTCGCGCTCGTCAAGCCGCAGTTCGAGGCAGGCCGCGCCGAGGCCGATCGCGGCGCGGGGGTCATCAGCGATCCCGCTGTCCATCAGCGGGTGTTGCGCGGCCTGCTCGGCTGGCTGCGTGAACAGCGGGCGCGATCCGATCAGCGCCTTTTCGCCCACGGTCTGACCGCTTCGCCGATTGTTGGGCGCGACGGCAATCACGAGTATCTGTTGCGCCTACAGGTCGGGCCGGTGGCGCTGGAGCAACCGCGGGAGCATGAGAGAGCAGCGGGCGACGCGCGCGCGGCGCCCGTTACGGACATGACGGATGAGGCGATTGAAACGGTGATCGCGGCGGCGTTCGCGCCGTCTCAGAGCGGCAGAGCACCCTCGACCAGGGAGGAACACCCATGAGTTACTTTATCGGGGTGGATAGTGTTGACACACACATGAGATACGTCGTCGGGGTAGATGGCGGTGGCACAAAGACGACAGCGGCGGTCGTGGGCGCCGATCTGGGCAAGGTTGGCGAGGCGACCACGGGTCCCTCCAATGGTCGCTCCGTCGGCACGGACACTGCCAGCGCCAATATCGCCGAGGCCATCGGCGCCGCGTTGCGCAACTCGGATGTCGCGCTGGCCGATGTCGGCGTGATCTGCATGTGTCTGGCGGGCTTCGATACTGACCTCGATGTCCCGGTGCCTCGCGGCGCGATGCGCGTGCTCGGCTATCAAGGTCCAGCCATCATGGAGAATGACGTCGTGGGTGCCTGGGCGGGCGCCACCGAGGTCAATCCCGGCATCGTCGTGGTCGCCGGGACCGGCGCCACCGCGCTGGGGATGAACGCGCGCGGCGAACTCTGGCGCACCGATGGCTGGGACTACATCCTGGGCGATGCTGGCAGCGGCTTTGCCATTGGCCAGTCCGGCATCCGCGCGGCCATGCAAGCGCTGGATGGCCGTGCAGCGCCCACCCGGCTCGCGCGCGAGTTGGCCGACGCCTATGGCGTCCACAACGCCGAGGAGATGCGCCGTCTGGTCGACAGCACCCATTTCGGCAAGTTCGAGATTGCCCGCTTCGCCACGCACGTGGCCGCCTGTGCCGACGACGGCGATGTGGCGGCCCAGGCCATCCTACAACAGGCGGGCCACGATCTAGCCGCCGATGCGCTTGCGATCATCCGCCTGCTGGGTATGTCTGGCGATGCCTTCCCCGTCGCGACGGTCGGCGGCGTGTTCAAGTCGGTCAGATGGGTCATCCCGCCATTCCAGCAAGCCATCGCCCGTGTCGCGCCGCAAGCAAGCTTCCGTGCGCCGCTGCACCCGCCCGAGGTCGGCGCCGCCATCCTCGCGCTGCGCCGCGCCACCACCGGCGACCACGGTTCCTGGACGCTAGGCACCGGCCAGCGCCGTATCCGACGCAGCCTCAGTATCGACGAAGTCGCCAACGCATAGCGCACTGC
>DASYGC010000203.1:0-9280 GCA_036000225.1 Ktedonobacterales bacterium
GGTCGCCTGCGCGCACCGCGCGCAGGCCTTTCAGGCCTGTCACTACGCGATCGACACGCTCAAGGCGACGGTGCCGATCTGGAAGAAAGAGGTCGCTGAAGACGGCGAGGAATGGGTGGAGGGCTAATCCGCGTGAAGTGCGGTGTCGTCGTGTTTCCTGGCACCTGGAGCGACAGGGATTGCCTGCATGCGCTGGGTCCCGTCTTGGGTCAGGAGTGCGTGGCGCTCTGGCACCAGGACACCGATTTGCGCGGCTGCGATTGCATCGTCCTGCCGGGCGGATTCAGCTACGGCGACTACTTACGTGCTGGCGCTATCGCTCGATTCGCGCCGATCATGGGAGCTGTGCGCGCATTCGCCGCGCGCGGCGGATTGGTACTGGGCATCTGCAACGGATTCCAGATTCTGCTCGAAGCGGGTCTGCTGCCTGGTGCGATGCTGCGCAACGCCAGCCTGGAGTTTCGCTGCCAGTGGACGTATATGCGGGTTGAGCAAACCGGCACGCCATTCACGAGCGTGTGCCAACTCGGCCAGATACTGCGTATTCCCATCTCCCATGGCGAGGGCAACTACTTCGCCGACGATGCCACACTGGCCGATCTGGAGGCAAGCGGGAGTATCTTGTTCCGCTATTGCGAACCAGATGGCAGTATCACGGAGGCGGCGAACCCCAACGGCTCGTGCCGCAACATCGCGGGCATCATCAATGCCACACGCAATGTGGCAGCGCTGATGCCACATCCTGAACGCTGTGTAGAGGCGTTGGTGGGTGGCGAGGATGGTCGGCTGATCTTCGGCTCGCTGATCGCCACCCTGGAGGCAAGGCGTGTTGGCGCGCATTGAGTGCGCTGCCTACTCGTCCAGCGTCGCGAACAGGTTGTTCAACGACTCCGCCAGCGTCGGGTGGGCAAACACGGCATCACGCAGGGCGCTGTAGGGAACGTGGCCGATCATCGCCACCTCCAGCATGCTCATCAGTTCTCCGCCCTCGATGCCGAGCACCGCGCAGCCAAGGATCTGCTGGGTATCGGCATCCACCACCGCCTTCATGAAGCCGCGAGACTCGTCGACCTCCAGCGCACGCGCGACATCACTCATTGGCATTTTCGCCACCTTGATGTTGCGACCATGCTCCCTGGCGGCCTGCTCGCTCAAACCCACCCGGCCCAGCTGTGGATCGATGAACACCGTGTACGGCACCAAACGGCCAGTGGTCGTGGCGTGGCCACCTTCCAGCAGATTGGCGCGCATGATGCGATAGTCGTCATACGAAATATGGGTGAACGCCGGGCCGCCATTGATATCGCCAAGCGCATAGATGCCCGTCACCCCGGTTTCCAGGCGCTCGTTGACCGGTATGAAGCCACGCACGTCGGTGGCCACGCCAGCGGCAGTGAGATTGAGCGCCTCGGTGTTGGGCGTTCGTCCCACCGCAACCAGCACGTGCGATCCTGTCAACGTGCGTTCGCCAGCCGGTGAACGCACCGCCAGCTCGATACCACCCGCACCGCCGGTTGGTGATGCTTCGGCACTGATGACCGAGGTATCGAGCAGCACCTCGATGCCATCCTCACGCAGGATAGCGGCAACGGCAGCCGCCACATCAGGATCCTCGCGCCCAAGCAGCTGGCCACTTCGTTGAAGCAACGTCACCCGACTGCCAAACCGTCGAAACATCTGGCTAAATTCGAGCGCGACATAGCCGCCGCCAATCACCAGTAGGTGATCGGGTACGGTGTCCAGTTCCATGATCGAGGTGGAATCCAACGTCACGATACGCTCGAGTGTGGGCGGGGGTGCGCTCGGGCGAGCGCCAGCATTGATCACGATAATTGGGGCGGAGAGCTGGCGCACTTCACCGGTGGTGAGGCGCACCTCAATGGCGTGTGGACCGGTGAAGTGCGCCTCACCGGCCAGCAGGTCCACACCGGAGGTTGATTCGATGCTCCGCTGACTGCCCTCACGGAAACTCTCGACCATCGCGCGCTTACGCTGGCGGATCTTGACCATGTCAACGGTGATGTGACCAGTTCGCACCCCATAGTCAGCGGCACGCCGTGCCAGATAGGCCACGCGAGCGCTGGCAACCATCGTCTTGGTCGGTGTGCAGCCTTCGTTGATGCACGTTCCCCCCACATGCTCGCACTCGATGAGTGCGGTCTTGCGCCCGGCGCGGGCCAGCGCGGTGGAGAGCGGACCACCGGACTGTCCGGCGCCAATGATGATCGCATCGTACGGTTGAACGGACGGCATGGTGGCTTCTCCTTGAGCGTACGTCAGATGCCAAAGTCCGACGTAAGGGGTGGGCACGTTCTGAGACGAGTGATATCACGTTCCTGAGGTTCGAGGTTCACTGTGAGGTAACACACGATGACTCTGGGTCTTGACGCTCTCCCAGCGACCGCGCTAATATCAGAGTGCACAGGTCGGATATTAGGCCATCCTAATATACTCATACTCCCCGCTTACGACCTCAGCACCGCACTTCTCGTCGCGATTTTGCGCGTACCTCGGTTGGTCTGGAGGCTCGCACATGCTCCCCGCGTACATCCTCTTCCTGCGGGAGGGGTTGGAAGCCAGCATGATTGTCACCATCTTGCTGGCGGCGCTCCGACAAATGGGGCAGCCCCGAGCGCAGTTACGCGCGGTCTGGGCGGGTGTGGGGCTGGCGATATTGGCGGCGGCGGTGGGTGGTGTCATTCTGTACGCGACGTTGCGTCATTATGATGGATCTACCGTTCAATTGATCTTTGAGACTGGGGCGTACCTGGTGGCCGTGGTGCTGTTGACCGGGATGACCTTCTGGGTGCAGCGGCATAGCCGCACACTCAAGCACGAACTGGTGGCGCAGACAGCGGCGACGGGTGGCTCAGCGCTGGCACTGGGACTGCTCGCCTTTACCTCAGTGGGACGCGAGGCTCTTGAATCGGTCGTCTTCACGCTGGCATTTGCGTTCCACGAGAATGGACTGCTCCTGCTGCTCGGCGCGTTACTGGGAGTGGCGACCTCTCTAGCGCTGGCGGTGGCAATTTACCGCTTGGGGTACCGATTGGACTATCGGCGCTTCTTTCGAGTGATGGGACTCCTGTTGTTGCTGTTCGCGGCAGGTTTGCTCGGCGACGCGGTGCAGAATCTGCAGACATTGGGCTGGTTGCCAGGTGCAGGGGCACATCTGTGGAGTACGGCGGGCTGGCTCAGTGAGAGCAGCGCCTTCGGCGACCTGTTGCATGCGTTTATCGGCTACGCCGAATCGCCAACCGCATTGCAGATGGGCGCATATCTGGCCTTCCTGGCCATCGCTGGGAGCCTCTTCACTCACATGACCCGCCTCACACGGCGCCCGGCGACGCCAATTCGGGCCATCGCGACGCCGGCACCACACGCCCAATCAGCCAGCGAGAACCTCGCGTCGCCGCACTGAATCTGTCCCAGGCCGCCGATTCAATGTTCCCGCCAACCACCGGTCGATTTATGACGCCATCCAGTTACCGGTCGTCGCGCTTGCGGCGGATCGAGGGTTTGCGCGGCGCGCTGGATCGTGCCGGTGGGAAGCGTCCCGCGCCACGATGTGGCGCGAACGCCGGTCGGCGCGGCGCCAGTGAACTACGATCACGGTCACGGTCGCGATCGCGATGGGGCCGAGCCGGGCGCAACTCGGCATCACGCCGGTCATCCTCGCCGGTGGGGCGGGCGATCGTCGCCTGGGCCTCACGGCCGCGAATGGTCGTGTGATTGAGCGCGCGCATCACCCGGTCGGCATCGCTGTGCGGCACCTCGACGAACGAGAACGTGTCATAGATATCGATGTCGCCTACAGCATCGCCCGGCAGACCAGCCTCGTTGGCAACCGCACCGACGATGTCCGCCGGCCGGATCTTGTCGCGCCGGCCCACCCGCAAGAAGAGCCGCGCCATACCGGGTTCTGGCCCACGGGCCGTGCCTTCGACATCGCCCGGACGCACCGCCTGTACTTTGCGATCCGTGCGTTCGGGTGGCGCGCCACGTTCGGCCCAGCCTGGTCGTTCGCCGGCCGAGCGCGGCTCGCGCCCCGACCGCTCAGCATGGTCGGGACGCTCGGGACGCTCGGGGCGCTCGCGCCGGGCCACGTGCGGGCGCTCCGCGGACGGGTCGGAGGCCACCGCCAGTGGATGCTGATCGTCAGCTGAGTGGCTGGCTGGCGAGTTGATCGGAGTCGCGGGCGAGATGACTGGCGGACGCGGCCCAGGCCCAGCAATAGTTGAGGCGGCGCTGGCGGGATGAGCAGCAGGGCCGTCACGGCGCGCGCCACGCGGCGAGGCGGAATCGCGCGCGAGAACCGCCAGCTTGAAGGCGGCGGCGGCCAACTCAGCGGGGTCGCGCGTCTCCGCCAGATCTTCGACGATGCTCAAATACGGATCAAGCTGACCGGCGTCGAGAATCGCCACCAACTCCTCGCGGAATGCGGCACGGCGGCGCGTGGCAACATCAGACTCGGTGGGCAGACGCAGGCGTTGCAGCCGGCGATGAATCAGGTGTTCGATCATCGTGAGGGCGCGGCGCTCACGTGGGGTGACCAGGGTGATGGCCTCGCCGCTACGGCCGGCGCGACCCGTACGACCGATGCGGTGCACATAGGCGTCGGCATCCTCGGGCAGGTCGTAATTGATGATGTGGCTCACCTCGGGAATATCCAGCCCGCGCGCGGCCACATCGGTCGCCACCAGGAGTTGGGTGCGCTTGTCACGGAAGCGGCCCAGCGTACGCTCGCGCTGCGCCTGGTTGATGTCGCCGTGGATTGGCTGTGCCAGGTAGCCCAGACCATTGAGTCGCTCGGCAACCTCGTCAGCATCGCGACGAGTGCGCACGAATACAATGGCGGAGTCGGGCTGCTCGTAGTCCAGGATGCGCGCGAGCGCCTCGGCCTTCTCGGGCCAGGTGACCTCGTAGTACACCTGGCGCACTTTGGGCGCGACGGCCTCACGCGCCGCGACGCTGACGCGACGAGGATCGCGAAGATAGGTCTCGGCCAACCGAGCCACGCGCGGTGGGATCGTGGCGGAGAAGAGCCCGCTCTGCCGTTCGGGAGGCAGTGCCTGAAGAATTGTCTCGATATCTTCGATGAAGCCCATGTCCAGCATCTCATCGGCCTCATCGATGATTACGGTGCGGACGTGCTTGAGATCCATCGTCTCGCGGCGCAGATGATCGAGCAGACGACCGGGAGTGCCGACGATGACCTGCACGCCGCGCGCCAGCGCGCGGAACTGACGCTCATAGGGAGCGCCACCGTAGACTGGCAGCGTCACGACTTCGCGATACTTGCCCAGATTGTGCATCGCTTCGGCAACTTGAATCGCCAGTTCGCGGGTGGGTGTCAGGATCAGCGCCTGCGGGCGCAATTCGCTGGCGTCAATGCGCTCGACGATGGGCAGGCCATAGGCGGCGGTCTTGCCCGTGCCAGTCGGCGCCTGGGCGATGACGTCATACCCCGCCAGCATCAACTGAATCGTCTGCTGTTGGATCGGGGTCGGTGTGCCGTAGCCCAGATCGTGAATGGAACGGAGCGCCTCAGGTCCCAGGCCGAGGGCGGCGAAGGCGCTCGCCGGACTCTCCGGCTCGCTTGACTCGGTCGCGCTCGTCTGATCTTGATCCTGGTGGCTCAGGTCGGTGTCCTTGGTCATGGCTAGTAGGCTCCTCTCCCGCGGTCACAATGGGCGTGGCGTTCCGCCGGGATTCGGAGCACACGGAAGTTCCGGTCTGCCAGAGGAAGTGGTCGTGGCGTCTCGATGCAAAACGGCGCGCGACCAACGCACACCTGTTCATTATCCCACAGAATCGGCATGATGCGGCAATCAGACCTGACCCTACTGAGTCATCGCTTATCGCGGCGCCGCGCAAAGCGCTGAGCGCCCGCCACACCTTCGGCGCGCAGCACTTCCGCGCCACGGTCAAATTCGATGGCCAGCGCGTCATCAAGCGTCAGATCGAATTGATGGAACGCCGAGCGCCGATCGGCGCGCAAACAGGCCTGTGGAAACGCGGCCAGGCTGTGCGCCAGGTCCTCCGCCGCCTGGCGCGCCTGGCCTGCCGGTACCACCCGATTGGCCAGTCCCATGGCGAGCGCTTCCTGGGCGCCGACGGGCCGGCCGGTGAGGATCAGGTCCAGCGCGCGGCTGAGCCCGATCAGGCGTGGCAGGCGCACGGTGCCTCCGTCAATCAATGGTACGCCCCACTGCCGGCAGAACACACCGACGATGGCGTCCTCCTCCATCACGCGCAGATCGCACCATAGCGCCAACTCAAGGCCGCCAGCCACGGCGTAGCCCGCGACGGCGGCGATCACTGGCTTGGATAGCTCCATCCGGGTGAGTCCCATAGGTCCATCGCCAGTTGCTTCAACTCGGTTCGGAGTGCCCGTGGCTATCGCCTTCAAGTCAGCGCCCGCGCAGAATTGGCCGTGATCGCCGTAGAGCACACCCACCAGCGCCTCTGGGTCGGCCTCGAAGGCGCGAAAGGCGCCCGCCAGGTCGCTCGCGGTCTGCCGATCCACCGCATTACGCACCGCGGGCCGGCTGAGAATGACCGTCGTCACTGGTCCGCTGCGCTCTACCGTCACGGACATAGCGCTATCGCCCCTTTTCGTCCACCGGAAGTTGCACATTCTCTCATACCCTCACGCGCCAGGTAGCGTCGTCCCCGAAGAGGGTGTTGTCAAACATCGTATCATTGGCAGTGCGTACCCCACCGGGCCCGGCCCGACCGCTTTGTTGTCCTCCCATTTGAGCTACCAATCGCAGTCAGTCGAGCGCACCCCGCGGGCGATGGCTCGTTACTTGCGCGGCGTGGCGGGCACTGGTATGCTCTGCGATGGACCCGCTGCGCGTGGGTTTCAGGAAATGAGTGGCATATGGCTCTACTTCTCAGTCTCCACTGCCTCCGCGGGTACATGGCCAAGCGCAAGTACATTCCACACTGAGCTTCTCGCGACAGCGGTCATCTCTGATACCCAAATTCATCAAAGCGAGGAAATCAATGCAAGCACAAGAGTCCGAACCTACAAAAGAGACACTAGAGACCTTGCGATTACGTGTGCGACAGCTTGAAGCCGAGAATGCGGCGATGCGCCCGATCGTGGTACGGGTAGCTGAGGCCCGCATGTACCGTGACATGGTCACCATGATTGAGTCATGTCCCCACTGTTCGCTCAAGCGAGGTGGAACCTTTGGCTACAGCGGCAAACACGATGAGACCTGCGTTGTGACCCTGGCGCGTCGCTGGGAGCCCGTAGCGGGCGCCACCAGCTGATGACCGGACCGGAGTCGTCGCGGCCCGCCTGAAAGAACATACGAGGTGCTCCGTGATCCGGCCTTCATGCCCGATGGCATAGACACTTCATCCGATGGCGGGGAATGCGCCGTTTGCCGCGTCGCGCGTTATCAGAAATCGCGCGACTGCCACATATCGTGTCGAAGTTAGTCACCAGTGAGTGAATCAGTTTGCGTCAGGTTACTTGACATATACTAGATCGCGAGACATACTCAATGTGCTCGGCAGCCATTCTCGACGGCCAAACACGGCAATCGAGATGATGGCATGACCCGGGGCAGAAACGAGACCGATACTCTTGCAATACACCTGCATCACGCACATCAGAGCGAAACCGGGGCAGATGGCTGAGATCTTGCGCACAGCTGAGGCAGACCTGATGCCCCGCTACCGCGATCTGCCGGGCTTTGTCGCCTTTACCGTCGCCAAGACCGGCGATTCCTCCGCTACCGCCTTCAGCCTCTGGCAGACTCGCGCGCAGGCTGAGAAATGTCCTCAAACGAACGAGATCTGGATGCAACAGGGTGCTCGCCACCAGATCGACACGATGCACAACTATATCGGCGACTTGCCGTTCATGATGTTTACGCCCGACCTCAAAGTGTATGCAGCCCTAGCACCCCTGGCCAGCCGGTAGTCAACGTACCCCGTTCCAGGTGTCCCGCCACGTGCTTCGTTGCGTCAGCTCAACAACGGGGACATATAAGCCAACAGATGCACCGCGTCACCGCGTCCGAAAAGAGGTCGCCAGGTGGAGTGTCGCTTCCAGACAATACGAGCCTATGAGTGGGAGGCGATATGTCTCAGGATCTCATGCGCAAGACTTCATCGAATTGCTGGGATCTGCTGATCCCGCTTGCCATCTCGGTAGGCCGCTGGCGTCATCCGAACTATATGGCCACGGCGGCGTTGCGCGCGCAACCGATCATCATCGCCGCGCTGGGGATGGCCGCACGCGACGGCTGGAAAGCAGACCAACCGGTCGATTTCGCCACACTGTTCAGCCGATCGCAGGTACGCACGACGGCCACCATGTTGCGCTGGCGGGTGAGCTCCGTAACCATCCGGCTGGTACGCACACTGCCCGCGCGAGCCAGCTAGCTCCCTATGCGTCAGTGGAGCAGAGCGAGCAGTATACCTGGTGATCCTCATTCAAGACATTGTAAACAAGTCACGAATGGATGTGGTGAGCCCCCGGGGACTCGAACCCCGAACCCGCTGATTAAGAGTCAGCCCGGAGTGGATGAGATGTCGCCAACCCAGATGGCGCCTGGCCTCAGACGCTCACCCGCTCGCTCTCCTGTGCAACAAAGCCATCTGCTTTCAAATGGTGTTTGAGGCTATTCTACCCGAAATCTCTCCAATGAGCAAGAATGTGAGAGAAGTAGGCAAATGCGCAAGAATTCGCTGAAATGGGAGCGGTATGGCGGTCGCACGTGAGCGGACCAACCTCTCGAGTGAAGGAATCTGCCGCCATCGAGCATGCCTGCCGTGAGTCTCTGCCGGATACGACCACCTCAATCATGACACAAGAGATCGGCAGTCTCATGGCGCAAGGCCTTCCGAACGCCGATGGACGCATGCAGCGGATCACTCTGTTCCGCCAGATGCATGAAGCGTTTGGCCACCAGCAGCAGTGCGCGCGGTTGGATCGACCGCACCACATACATTCGACTGAGGCCCATCGCCCGAGCGACCGCCGAGACGTTTTTCTGCTGAGTGATCAGGAGGCGCAAGAACGTCGCGAGGTGTCGATACTCGGTGCTCCGCACGGCCTTGGCGTCACGATACACATCGTCAAAGGCGCCGTCGCTGAGCACCTGCAGCGCAATCGCGGTGCCGCAGACCTGGGTGCGCAGCTGCTTCAGCAGCGTCTGGACGCCGGGATACGCACCAAACGGCTCACAGAGTTGCGGCCGGATGCGGGTCGCGCGTACCAATGACACTGCCAGCCTTTCTCGATCCTCGGTAGTCG
>DASYGC010000204.1:0-11454 GCA_036000225.1 Ktedonobacterales bacterium
CCCGCGGGCGACGTGCGGGTGATTGACTTTGGCATCGCCCGCACCTACAAGCCGGGCCAGCTCAGCAACACGGAGAACCTGGGCACGCTGACCTACGCCTCGCCTGAGCACCTGGGCCAGTCCACCCAGACCAGCGCGCGCTCGGACATTTACAGCCTGGGCGCAACGCTCTATCACCTGCTGACAAATCGCGAGCCCAGCGCGCTGATGACGCCGGCGCCGGGCGAGTTGCGCCGCGTCAATCCGGCGCTGAGCGAAGCCACCGAACAGGTGGTGATCAAGAGCATGGCGCTGGACCCGAACCGGCGCTACCAAACGGCGGCGGAAATGGCAGCCGCCCTGCGCGACGCCCTGCGTGCTCTGCCGCCCAGCGTGGCCCGCGCGCGCGGGACGGCGCCTGCGGCCCAGCCCGCGGCGCAGTCGGGTGTGCGCCTGGGGGCGCCGGTGGTGGCCACGTCGCCGCCCCGGCCCGCCACACCGGTGCCCAACGCGGTGGCCGTCCCGAGCACCGCGCCGCGCGCGGTACGCGGTCGCGGTGGAGTGATGTGCCCGCGCTGCGGCTACCTGAATCGCGTGGGGGCGCGCTTCTGCGCGCGCGACGGCGTGGGCCTGCCCGGTGCGCCCGCCGTCACGGTGCCCGGCAGGCGGGTTCCGGTCGCGACGGTGCCGGTGACCACGGTGGCGGGGCCACGGTCCGCTGGCGGGATGGGCGCGGCAACTCCCGCCAACCCATTCCAGGCGCTGGCGAGCACCGCGTCGGCGGAACTGGTGGCACAGCGCGCGACCGAAGCCTTCCGCGCGGGCCGCTACCCGGTCGCGGCGCGCCAGCTCGAACAGGCCATCACGCAGGGACGTGCCACCTATGAGTCCCATTTGCTGTTGGGACAGACCTTCCGCCGCTTGAACCGTCCGCTCGACGCCGTAGCGCAATTCGAGCGCGCCGCGCGCTTGCGACCCACGGCGGAGGCGTTGCTGGAACAGGGGTTGGCCGAACGCGAGGCGGGCCATGCCGCGCAGGCGGAGGCGGCGCTGTTGCGCGCGCGCCAGTACGCGCCCCAGGATCCCCAGATCGCCTACCAACTGGGGTTGGTGTGTTTCGAGCAGGGACACCTGGCGCAGGCCGAGGGCGAACTGGAGGCGGGTCTAGCGCTGCGCGCCGAGGATCCGGCAATGCTCGAAACGCTGGGGCGCATCCGGGCCGCGCGGCACGAGTGGGAGGCGGCCGGCGACTTCTTTCGGCGCGCGATCGCGGTGCAGCCCGATGGCGCGGGCGCCTACCTGGAACTGGGGCAGACGCTGATGGCGCAGCGCCGCCTGAAAGAGGCGACGCAGGTATTGGAACAAGCGGTGAGCCTGGCCCCTTCGTCGGCGGAGTCCCATGTTGCCCTGGGCATGTGCTACCATGCGCAGGGCAAACGACGGCAGGCACATGCGGCCGTGCGGCAGGCCATCCAACTCGATCCCCATGACGCGGCGGCCCAGCGGTTACTCAAACAAATGTGATACCGCCGGTGAACGGCGGTCCTGACACGACACCGACCTGGGCGGCGCGGCCCAGGCGCAGAACGCTTGAAAGGCGGTCAGCGGTATGAAGTGCGTGCATTGTGGCGCCCTGTTGCGGCCTGGCGCGCGTTTTTGCAACAACTGCGGCAATTTGTCGAACGGCGCGGCGTCCGCGACGGGACGCACCTCAGACCCGATGGCCACGCGAGCGGGGAGCGGCCGCGGCGGCGGCGCGCCGGGACCGGCGGGCTCGGCCATCGCGCCAGCGGTGCTGGCGCGCGTGCCGGAAACGCTGCCGATTCCGCCGGGAGAGCGAGCCGCCGGGGGCTCGGGCCTGACCACCGTGCACCTGGACGCGGCAGCCGCGGCGCGGCGCGGTGGCACCGTGCCGGGCGGCGCGCCGGGCGGGGCGCGCGGCAATGGCGGCAGCCAGCCGCTCAAGCTCTTGGACGATTCCCTGGCAGCCGATGGCCAGCCCGGGTATCCTGACGATGGAATATCGTGGCCGCTGCCGGCGGGTATCATTCTGGACGGACGCTACCGGGTCGAGGGGCTGCTGCGCGGCGGCGACGAACTCAATCTTTATCGGGTATCCGATCTGCGCGGGTATGAACGCTGCTGGGTGTGTCATACGGTGTACGGCGCCGACGCGGCCACCGACCGGTACTGCCAGAAATGCGGCGTGGATATGCTGGCGCACGAGTTAGAGGTGCACGAGCGGCGGCTGGCGCCCGAGGAAGTGGCCCGCGCGGAGGAGGCGGCTCAGGCCAGCCGGGGCGCGGCGAGTGAGGATCCGGTGGCGCCACGGCTCTTTGTGCAGAGTGGACGCGCGTACCGCGTGGAACCGCGCGCCGCGAAGGTCGTCGCGTTTCCGCGCGGGGCGCGTCTGATCGCGGGGGCGGCGACCGATCTGGGGCTGACGCGCTCGGGCGAGCACAATGAAGATAGCGCGCTGGTGCTGATTCTGGATCGCTTCCACGAAAATCTCGCGTTGCCGTGTGGGCTGTTCGCGGTGACCGATGGCATGGGCGGACACGCCAGTGGACACAAAGCGAGCCGGATGGCCATCAATGTGCTGGCGCACAACATCCTGCGCCAGATGATGGTGCCGGCGATGGGGGCGCCGGCCGAACGCGTGCGCGACGACGAGGTGGTGGCGGGGGTGTTGCGCGAGGCCATGCGCGAGGCCAATAACACGCTCTGCGCCTTCAATCAGGACAACCAGCTCGATGCGGGTTGCACGGCGGTGTCGGTGCTGATCTATGGCGAAACCGCGCACATCGCCAACGTGGGCGACAGCCGCTGCTATGTGCTCGACGAGGCCGGGCTGCGGCGCGTGTCGGTGGATCACAGTCTGGTGCAAACCCTGGTGGCGGGCGGCATGATCCAGCCCGACGAGGTCTACGAACACCCCCAGCGCAACCAGATTTTCCGCTCGTTCGGCGATGTTCCCGATGTCACGATCGATCTGTTCATCCAGCAACTGCGCCCGGGGATGCGGCTGCTGCTGTGTTGTGATGGCGTCTGGGAGATGGTGCGCGACGCGCAGATCGAGCAAATTCTGCGCGCGGCGCCCGACCCACAGGCGGCCTGTGATGCGCTGGTCGAGGCAGCCAACCGAGGGGGAGGCGAAGACAATCTCACGGCGGTGGTCATCGAGGCGCGTTAGGCGCGTTAGGCGCGCTAGGCGGTCTTGGGGATCGGAGCCGGCCTCGGTGTAACGGCGCGACTCCACAAGCCCCTGCGCACGCAACCGCGCACCAGAATGTCACGTAGACCAGTTGAGATCGCGCCGATCCGATTGAAGCGCGGGCGGGTGTGTCTGAGCGCCAGCCGGCGCGTCGGGGCCGTCCGCTGGCGCGCTCACGCCAGCAGAGCGCGGCGGCATAGCGAGGAAGGAGCAATCGGACATGGCCGGTGAAGTGGGGTTGCGGGCCCAGATGGGTCGCGACCGCGTGCAGATTACCGGGGGCAGCCAGCTCACCTATGTGCTGGTGGACGCGCGGACGGCGGAGGGCGCGCCACAGGTGCGCATGCCGCTGAACTTCGCGCTGGTCCTCGATCATTCGGGATCGATGAAGGGCGAAAAGCTGCGCAGTGTCAAGGAGGCGGTCAAGCTGGTGGTGGACCAGATGGCCCCCAATGATATCGTCTCGGTAATCGTTTTTGACGACAACGCGCAGGTGATCGTGCCCGCGCAACCCGCTGCCGACAAGCTGGGCATCAAGCGGGCGGTAGACAGCATTCGCGATGGCGGCGGCACGGCGATGTCGCTGGGCATGAGTGTGGGGTTGAACGAACTGCGCAAGCACGCCGCGCCCACCAGTGTCAACCGCATGGTGCTGCTGACCGATGGCGTGACCTATGGCGACGAGGACCGATGCCGTCGCATGGCCGACGACGCGGGCGCTTCGGGAATCGGGATTCATCCGCTGGGGATCGGCGCGGACTGGGAAGAGGACCTGCTCGACAACATTGGCCAGCGCAGTAGCGGCATGCCGGCTGAGTTCATCCGCACGCCGGCCGACGCCCTGGGCTTGTTCCAGCAGGAGCTGCGCAGCGCGGCGGCGGTGGCGGTGCGCAACGCGCAATTGATCCTGCGGCTGGCGGCAGGTGTGACGCCGAAGAAGGCGGTCAAGGTGCTGCCGCTGATCGCGGATCAGGGGCCGGGCGTGCTCTCAGATCGCGAGGTGGTGGTGACGCTGGGCGATCTGGAGCGTGGCACGCCGCAGGCGGTGCTCTTCGAGTTGCTCGTCGAGCCGAAGCCCGCTGGCACGTTTCGCATCGCGCAGGCGGAACTGAGCTATGAGGTGCCGGGGCAGGGAGTGCAGACCGAGAAGGTGCGCGCCGACGCGGTGATCAACTTCACCAACGAGGTGGTGCCGCCGGAGGAGGGCAACCCCGAGGTGCTAAACTATGCGGAGAAGGCCAACGCGCACCGGCTCGTCACGCGCGTGCTCGATGAGTACAAGAAGACGGGCAAGGTGACGACGCGGCTCAGCCCGTCGGTGACACGTGTGCTGGACCCAGAAACCCAGCGTCTGCTCGACCAACTGAACGCGGGCCAGAGTATTTCGGCGGAGGCCGTGAAGACGATCGGCAACAAGACGCGCAAGCTGACGCAGCGGCTGGATGAATAGTCGGATCGCCACGGCGGCGTGTCGCGAGACTCCGGTTGTTGGAGAGAGAAAGGTGAACCCGATGTCCGTTCGTTGTTCGCAGGGCCACGAGAACCCGGATGGGTCGGCCTTCTGTGATGAGTGTGGCGAGGCGCTGTCCGCCGCGCCGGTAGCCGCCGCCGCGCCCGCGATGGGTGCGCCGATGGCCCCTCCGGCGCCGGTGGCCGATGCCAGCGCGACTGGCGCGCAGCCGCGGCTGACTGTGGAGTCGGATGGCGCGGTCTTCGACCTGGCTGGCAAGACCGAGTTCATGATCGGTCGTGAGGATCCCATCAGCAATATCTATCCCGAGGTGGACCTCACGCAGCATGGGGGCGAGGAGGGCGGGGTGTCGCGGCTGCATGCCAAGATGTTGGTCAACAACGGGCAGTATCTGGTGGAAGATCAGAACTCGACCAATTTCACCTACATCAACCGGCAGCGGCTGCAGGCCAAGACGCCCACGCCGATCAAAGACGGCGATGAGTTGCGGCTGGGCCGGGTGGTGATGAAGTTCCAGGCCAATTGACCAGAGCGGGCAGCGGCAAGGGGGCAGGCGCGAATACGCCTGCCCCTTTTTGCTCATCTTGCCGCATCCAGCGCCGCCCGCCCAACGTGTGTAGTGCGCGCCACGAAGCCAGACGGAGCTATCCACGACGCGGTGCTCCACGTGTATAGTGGAACAGGTGACGTGTGGATAGATTGGGAAATGCCGCCTGATCGGAACCAAGCGCATGGACGAGTTCGATCTCGAAGCAACGCCGCTGGCAGGCGACGATGCGCGGATTGCGGCGGAGTTGCCACCCGATGACGCCGGGCACGCGCGCGGGGCGGATGCGGCGGCGCGGCGGGCGGGGTCCGCGGCGGCGCGACCGACGTCACGGGTGCGGGCGTGGCGCGCGCTGGGGACGGTGGCGGCGGTGGCGCTGGCGCTGGCGCTGTTGTGGCGCGTCGTGCCGGGGGCGCAGCCGGGCATCGCGGGGCTGCTGCACGTGCCGGCGCCCACGCCCGCGCTGCCCATCCCGCCCGGCGGCGATGTCTTTTACTGGGAGCACGCGGTCCCCTGGGGCACGCTGCGCGTTGATGGGCATGCGGGACCCGACCTCGCCATCGCGCCTACCGTGGATCGGGCGACCGGCTATCTCATGCCGCCCTTCTTCCGGCTGCCACGCGGTGAGCATACGCTACGTTACAGCGCCGCGCAGTTTCCGCCGCTGAGCTGTGTGGTTTTCGTCCCAGATATTGAACGGGATAGCTGTCGCGAACCGGTGGCGATCGCCGGGGTGAGCCCGCCCGCGTTGGTTGGGCCGCCCGCGCGGGTGCTCGATCTCGGCGCGAGCGTCGATCGGCTGCCACCCGACGCGCTGCGCGCGCTGGTGGCGGCGACGCAAGTCGCCGTGGAGACGCTGGACGAGCGGGCGACCGTCGCGCCGGGGATGGCATATCTCGGAGCGGATGGCCGGTCCGTCGTGGCAGCGCAGCCGCTGAGCGCGAGTCTGGATGCGAGGGTCAACGTCGATCCGCGGTACACGCAGGTCGGCTTTAACGGTCCGTGTGTCTCGTTCTGCGACCTCGTGGGACTCAATACGCTAGCGTCGGATGCCTGGGTGCTCACGGCACACGTCGTCGTGGGCTGGGAGTATGCTCAACCGGATGGGCAGATACTGCTCGACCAGGCGCCCGCCGCCCCTGATGCCGACGACGAACATATTGGCGTGGTGATCGAGGCGCGCTGGAGCGGGCAGTGGCGGGTACTGGCGCTGCAATCGGGCTACGGCCAGCCCTATGCCCCGGCCTGCGCCGTCAGTGAAGCGATCTTCGACCGCGACTCGGGCGATCCTCGCGCCAGCCCAACACTGTCGAACTATCACTGGCCATACGTGGCGTCGCTCCCCGACCTTGGCTGCCTGTTTGCCGGTGGCCAATCGGTTGACACGAGCGAACACCTGAAGGGCGCGGTCGCGCTGGTGATCTATCGCTTTGGTTTGCTGGAGGCCGCCAACCCCCTGGCTGCGCAGCTGCTGCCGCCGCTGCCGCTGGCCACGCCCGCCGATCAGGCGCTCGCGCGGCAGTATGCGCCGCCCGGCACGAAAGGATAGCAGAAGCATGGAACTGGCGCCCGGCATCCACCAGGTTGACGGCGTGACGTCGAATGTGTACCTCATCGTCGAGCCGGACGGGCTGACGGTGATCGATAGTGGCTTCATGGGGAGCGGGCCAAAGATCGTGGCCTACATCCAGAAGATCGGGCGGCAGCCAGCGGAGGTGCGACGTATCCTGCTGACGCACCAGCATGTGGATCATGTGGGCGGGGCGGCGGCGCTGGCACGTGTCACGGGTGCGGCGGTGCTGGCCCACCCGCTGGACGCGCCGGCGATTGCCGGCAATGCGGCGCCGCTGCTGCCCAACAATCGCCTGATGGCGGCGGTCTTTCGCGTGTTCATGTTGCCCCGGCTGGACCCGGTGGATGTGGCGCGCACGGTGGAGGATGGCGAGACGCTGCCGGTGCTGGAAGAGGAGGGCGGGCTGCGCGTGGTGGCGACGCCGGGCCACACGCCGGGCCAGATCGCGTTCTACCTGCCGAGCCGGCGCCTACTCTTCGCGGGCGATGCCTACGCACACCGGGGCGAGCACGTGGTGCCACCAGTTGCGATGTTCACGCGGGATATGGCTGAGGCGCGGCGCAGTATGGCCACGCTCGCGCGGTTGGAGATCGCGGCCAGCCTGCCTGGGCACGGCGCGCCGATCCTGCGCGATGCGGGCGCGCGCCTGGCGGAGGCCGTCAAGCGGGGGTGAGGTGCGGCGCCACGGCGTCCCAGACCAGCGCGGCCACGGCGGCGGGATCCCGGCGGGCATCGAGCACCACCCAGCGGGCGGGGTCCGTGGCGGCCAGCGCGAGATAGCCGGCGCGCACGCGATCGTGGAAGCCCAGCGCCTCGGCATCCAGCCGGTTCCACTCGCCGCCGGTCGCGTGTGCCAGGCGCTTGCGCCGCTGGCCCTCCTCGGCGGGCAGATCGAAGAGCAAGGTGAGGTCAGGGTGCAGACCGCCGGTGGCCATGCGCTCAACCGCCGCGATGACGCCGAGGTCCAGGCCGCGGCCGTAGCCCTGGTAGGCGCGTGTGGCATCGGCGAAGCGGTCGCAGACCACCACCGCACCGGCGCCGAGCCAGCCGTGGATGCGCGCGACGTGCTGGGCGCGCGCGGCCGCGAGCAGGAAGAGCTCGGTGACCGGCAGCACTGGCTCGTCGGCCGTGTCGCCGCCGGGCGCCAGCCCGGCCGCCACCAGGGCATCCAGCGCCGCCGCGGGATGCAGCAGCAGCGCGCGCGTGGCATCGGCCAGCGGGGTGCCACCGGGCTCGCGCGTGCGCTGGACGGCGCGCCCCATGTCGGCCAGGCGCGCCGTGAGCAGGGCGGCCTGGGTTGATTTGCCGCTGCCTTCAACCCCTTCCAGGGTGATGAACATGGTGGTGCATCCTCTCGCGCACGTGGGAGTGCTGTGCTGCCCGCCAGTATAGCACCGCGCCACGAAGGCGGGCGATGCGTCGCGGGGTTTCACGGCAGCGCGGCAAACGGGCGGTAGACAGGCGACTTGAATGGCGCGTACAATGCGCGACGAGGCCCGATCGTGCTGGTCGCGCCAGACTGTGCTAGAACCGGAGGGCTACGCCGTGTCAGCGCACGACTCCCACGACGCCGCGAGCGCGGCCAGCCACCGCCGTCTGGTCGCCGTCTACCCCGGGTCGTTCGATCCCGCCACCCGTGGGCATATTGAAATCGCCACCCGTGCCGCCAAAATAGTGGACGAACTGGTGGTGGCGGTCTATGCCACGCCGCACAAGAGCCTGCTGTTTACCATCGAGGAGCGGGTGGATTTCTGGAGCGACGCGATCGCGCAAGCGGGCCTCGCCAATGTGCGCGTGAGCTCGTACGAAGGGTTGACGACGGACTTCGCCCGCGGAATCGGCGCGCGGGCCATCGTGCGCGGGTTGCGTGCGGTCAGCGACTTCGAGGTGGAGTTTCAACAGGCGCTGATGTATCGCAAGCTGGCGCCGGAGATCGAGACGCTGATGATTGTCACCTCGCTCGATCACCTGTTCATCAGCTCCAGCCTGCTCAAAGAAGTCGCCAAGCTACACGCCAACCTGGAGGACATGGTCACCGCGCGGGTGGGCGCGGCCCTGCGCGCGAAGTACCCGTGATAAGTTGGTGATCTGGCGGCTGACCAGCGCAAACGCAATAGGATATACTGAGGGCGACCGGAGCCGTACGTGGAAGTCGTCATGTGCCACGCGGCGCCTGGAGGCTGTTCAGATGATTTACAATGTCGCGCAATTGATGAAGGCGCCCGTGGGGACCGTGCTGCGGGTGGACCTGGACCCCGCCGATGATCTGGTGCTCGATGAGGAGAGTGTCGCGCTGGCGGGCGAGCCCAGCGGCGGTTTCCGGCTGCATCGCACCAATCAGGGCATCCTGGCGGATGGCGCCGTGACGGCGCCGGTGGAGCTGATCTGTGACCGCTGCCTCAGCCCATTCACGACCACGCTGACGTTCGACGTGCGCGAGGAGTTCTACCCGACGATTGATGTCAATACGGGTCTGAGCCTGCCGCCGATTACGAACGAACTGATCTTTCCCATCGATGCGAATCACCTGCTGGACCTGCGCGAAGCGATCCGGCAGCAGTTGTTGCTGGCGCTGCCGATGCGCACCATCTGCCGCGCGGACTGCGCGGGGCTTTGTCCAACCTGTGGGCACAATCGCAACGAAGGTCCCTGCGACTGCCAGCCCGAAGTGGGTGACGAGCGCTTCGCGGTGCTGCGCGCGCTGCTGGAGGAGCAGGCGGAGTAGGCGGCGCCCCCCGTGGGTGGTCGTATCGGCAAAGGCACGCGCCCCGCCTCACGTTGGAAGGCGGGGCGCGTCAGCCGTGATCGGCCACGGTGAGCCCCTAGGGAGTGGGGATGGCGGGAATGGCGCCGCCCGTCAGGCCAATGATGACCGCCGCCAGCAGGAAGATACCCGCACAGGCCAGCACCGCCAGGATGGCCGCCGGCAAGAGGACCACGGCGACCGATTTCCCGGTGGTCAGCCGGTGGACGGCCGATACGGCAAATACCGCCAGGAAGATGCTGTAGATGCTAATGGCGAGGCCGACGAGTCCACCTAGAAACGGGATAATCCCGATCACCGCGGCGACCGCTGCCAACGGCAAATAGAACAGGGAAAACGCGTAGGAGTGACTTAGAAAGCCGCCAGTTCCGCCAAACATCTTGGCAAAGAGCCAGAGGATGCCCACGCCGATAAAGAAGCCAATCGGCACCGTGATGATGCTGGCAATGCCGCTGCCTACCGATGGGGCGGTGAAATTATTCACCAACTGGCCCTGCGCCGCCGGCAGGGCGGAATATAGCGCACTGGCAGCCGCACCGAACTCAAGCGACCGAATCACGGTCGTGATGGCGGTGATGATGCCAAGACCGAGCAAGGCGAGCCAGACATCGCCCCAGTTCGCGGTGGGAATCTCGTTGACGAACGACTGAACCCCTGGCTTGGTCGTGACGTTGACCCACTTCTGGAACAGATTGCCGACGCCCGCGGGCACTGGTGGCGCGGTCGGGGTGAAGGGTTGCGGCATCGCGTACGCGCCCATCGGCGCCGCGAAGCCCGCGCCGGGAGGAGGATAGCCCGCGCCGGGAGGGGGTGGGTAGCCACTGGGAGGTGGATAGCCCGCGCCGGGAGGGGGTGGATAGCCGCCCGGTGGCGGCTCCGAATTCATACCCATGCTGTTCGCCTCGTCTTTCACTACTCGACTCGACTGACACTGGCACGCTTGAATAGGACTAACCATCCGGTCCCGCGTGGGAGTTGGTACCCTTGACGACTGCCGGGAGACAGGTGCATCATGCGCACCAATCGGCGGGGAGAGTGAAATATCCCACGCCGCGATTGATGCGTGTCAACGATACACATCCAGGCAGTGTTCATGAATACGTACGAAGGCGTGTGGGAGTTGAAAGCGACGCGGATTCCGGCTCTCAGAGGAGGCGGGACATGAGCACAACCAGCGTTACGACCAGCATTGACATTCGCCAGCCCGTCGCGATGGTCTTCGAGTATGTGACCACGCCGGGCAACTGGCCGCGCTGGCATCCGTCCTCGCTCGCCGTCAGCGGCGCCATTGACCATGCGCTGGCCGTGGGCGAGCAGGTGACTGAGGAGTATCTGGTGGCGGGCAATCACGGTCGGGTGGTGTGGACGGTGACGGAGCGCGACGCGCCACGGCGCTGGGTGATCCAGGGGCGCACGGACGGTACGGGCGTCGCGGGCATGGTTGCCTATACCCTGGACGAAACGCCCGAGGGGACACGGTTCGCGCGCGAGTTTGTGTATGGCGCGGCAGGCGTGGAACTGCCCGAGGCTATAGCGGCTGAGGTGCGCGGGCGCATCGAGGAGGAGTCGGCTGAGGCGCTGCGCCGGCTCAAGGCGGTGCTGGAACGTGGCGCCTCCGCGGGCTAGGCGTAGCGCCGCCGCGGGCCGCCGTTCACACTGCGTCGTCCAATTGTGAGCATGCGAGGTGTGCAACGCGAACGATACTTCCCGCGTAGACCTTTCGAGTTGTCAGCTCGCGAGCGGATGAGTTTGCGGCTGGTGCGGGCTGAGGCGGTGGACGGAGGAGATCCGATGCGTGAGCGGATGCGCGACCGACGATGGCATCGCCCGAGTGCGCTGGTATGGGCGTTGGCGGTCGCGCTCCTGCTGCCGTTGGGGGTGGGTCTGGCCGGCACAGTCTACGCGC
>DASYGC010000205.1:0-7976 GCA_036000225.1 Ktedonobacterales bacterium
CGTCGTGTCGCTCAACTGATAGAGCGGGGTCAGGTCGTCGAGAATCCAGAAGGCGCGCCCGTGGGTAGCAACGATCAGGTCGGTACCCTTGACGATCAGGTCGTGGATCGGCGCGACGGGCAGGTTCGCCTGGAAGGGGTGCCAGCTGCCGCCGGCATCAAACGAGATGTAGAGGCCGGTCTCCGTCCCGGCATAGAGCAACCCACGCCGGTTGGGATCCTCGCGGACGACACGGGTGAACTCGTGCCTGGGGATGCCCGAGGTAATCGGCGTCCAGGTGGCGCCGTAGTCGGTGGTCTTGAAGAGGTAGGGGCGCAGGTCGTCGAGCTTGTAGGCGGTGGCGGCGACGTAGACGGTGGCGGCATCGTGCGGCGATGGCTCGATGATGCTGATGAGCGCCCACTCGGGCAGACCCGGCGGGGTGACGTCGTGCCAGGTTTTGCCGCCATCGCGCGAGAGGTGGACCAGGCCATCATCGCTGCCGGCCCAGAACACGCCGGCCTCGTGCGGCGATTCGCGGAAGGCGAAGATCGTGCAATAGATCTCCGCGCCGCTGTTGTCGGCGGTGATGGGTCCGCCCGAGGGGCCCTGGCGGTCGGGGTCGTTGCGGGTGAGGTCGGGGCTGAGGGTCTGCCAGCTGGCGCCCTCATCGGTGGAGCAGAGGACGTGATTCGAGCAGGCATAAAGTACCTTGGGATCGTGCGGCGAGAACTCAAGCGGGAAGGTCCACTGGAAGCGCTCCTTCATGGCGCCCGCTCCGGAGCCTTTGCCGTAGTCCTCGGGCCAGACGGTGATGTTGCGCTTCTGGCCGGTGTCGGGATTCCAGGCGATCAGGCGGCCGTGGCCGGCACCGGTGCCGATGGCGCCGCCGAAGACTTTGTGGGGCGGAGTGCGGCTGATGGCGATGTAGCCACTCTCGCCGCCGCCCGGCTCGACATAGTTCTTCCAGCTGATGGCACCCTCGAAATCCAGGCTGGGCACGCGCATGGCCCAGTTATCCTGCTGCGAGCCGTAGACATTGTAGGGCACGGCATCATCGGTGGTGACGTGGTAGAACTGCGCGGTGGGCTGGTTGAGCACGCTGGACCAGGCGCGCCCGCCATCGTAGGAGACGTAGGCGCCGCCGTCGTCGCCCTGGATCAGGCGGTTAGGGTCGCGCGGGTCGATCCAGAGGGCGTGGTTGTCGCCGTGGGGCGCGGGCATGACGGCGAAGGTGGCACCGCCGTCAACGGACTTCCACGTCTGCAGATTCAGAATCCAGACGGTATCGGCGTCCTGGGGATCGGCGAAGATGTGCATGTAGTACCAGGGACGGCGGCGCAGGTTGTTCTCGGTGCTCAGGCGCTGCCAGGTGGCGCCCCAGTCATCGGAGCGGAAGACGCCGCCCTCGTCCTTGCCGTCCGCGCTGACCGCTTCGATCAGCGCCCAGACGCGTCCGGGCTGCGCGGGCGAGGCCGCCACGCCAAGTTTGCCGAGCATGCCGGTGGGCAGCCCCGGCGCGCGGGTGAGATCGGTCCAGTGGTCGCCGCCATCGGTAGTCTGCCACAGACCGGAATCCTCGCCGCCGCTGACCAGGCCATGGGGGTGGCGCTGGACCTGCCAGATGGTGGCGTAGAGCACGTCGGGATGGTGCGGGTCCATGGCGAGCGCGACGGCGCCCGCGCGATCGCTCTTGAACAGCACGCGGTCCCAGGTGGCGCCGCCATCGGTGGTGCGGAAGACGCCGCGCTGCTGGTTGCGGCCCCAGGCATGGCCCAGCGCGGCGACATATGCGATGCGCGGGTTCTTGGGGTGGATGACGATGGCGCCGATATGGCGCGTATCTTCCAGGCCGGCATGGCGCCAGGTGTGACCGCCATCGGTCGAGGTGTAGACACCGTCGCCATGCGAGACGTTGCCGCGAATGGTAGCTTCGCCGGTGCCGGCGTAGAGCACGTTGGGATCGGAATCCGAGACGGCGAGCGCGCCGATGGCGGCGGTCTTGAAATAGCCGTCGGAGACGTTCTCCCAGTACGCCCCGCCGCTGGTGGTCTTCCAGACGCCACCGGCGCAGGCGCCGAAGTAGAAGGTGCCGGCCGCGGTAGGATGGCCGGCCACGGCCACCACGCGTCCGCCGCGATGCGGACCGATGCAACGCCATTCAAGCGATCCGAAGAGCTTGCTATCCACGACCGCGCTCCTTCTCGACCTCAGCACATGCCATCGCCAGAGATGGCCACACCAGCGAGTATCACCCGAGGATGGGTACGTATGACGACCATCGTACATACCCATTCTAGCAGGTCCGACCAGAGCCTGTTGTGCGAATTTGGAGTTGTAAGAGGTTGTGTCGGGCGCTCGTAACGCATGCCGTAACGCTTCCGAGACGGGTGTATGCTAGGCTTGTCCTGTAGGGGCCATGTTGTCTCGTACGGGCACCTGGTGCCCCGGCCAGGGGAACACGCTGTTAGGAGGCACGTCTATGCGGGGATCTGTATCTCGCGCCCCGGCTCAGCACGAACTGCCCAGCGGCGCCACACCCGCTACGTCCGCCGGCTCGGGCTCTGGTACCCGCCTTGCGGGATGGCCGCTCTATAGGGATAGAGCAGCGGGCTTCATTCAGCCACTGTAACCTTTGCCGAGCGCGGCACGTATCTGATGCCGTTGACACCGCGATGAGGAGCAACGTGATGACGATCGTACCACTGCCAGATGGCTATCGCGTACGCGCGCCCAGCCGCGACGACGCCCCCGCGGTCGCCGCGGTGGTTGCCGTGTGCCTGCGCGATGAGGGCGATGCGGGCGATGCGACGGAGATGACGGCTGACGAGCAATTGAGCGACTGGGAGGGGCTGGACCTCGCCGAGGAGGCGGTGGTGCTGCTGGCGCCTGATGGGCAGATCGTGGCCAACGCGGATCTGGTCAATCGGCGCTACGTGCGTGTCTCGGTCTACGGGCACGTGCATCCGGCGCACCGTGGCCGTGGCCTGGGTACCTATCTGGCGCGCTGGGGAGAGGCGTGGACGGTTCGGCATATGCCCGACGCGCCCAAGGGTACGCAGGTCGATGTGCAACACTACATCCGTTCGACCAACTCTTCGGCGCTCGGTTTGCTGGCGGCGCTCGACTATGTGACCGTGCGCGAGGTTTATGTGATGGCGATCGAACTGGGCCAGGCGCCGCCACCGCCGGAGTGGCCCGCGGGGATCGGGGTGCGGGCGTTTGTGCCGGGTCAGGATGAGCGGGCCACCTTCGACGCGGTGGAAGAGGCCTTCCGCGACATCTGGGGCCGGCCGCCAGGCGAGTTCGACCGCTTTCTGGCACACACGGTGAGCGAGCGACGCGATCCTGAGCTGTGGCTGCTGGCGATCGATCAGCCCAGCGGCACGATCGCCGGTTTCTGCCTGTGCCGAGTAGCGGGGAATGGGGGCTGGGTGAACTCGGTCGGCGTGCGGCGGCCGTGGCGCGGGCAGGGTATCGGGCTGGCCTTGCTGCGCGCCGTGTTCGGCGTGTACTATGCGCGCGGCGTGCGCGCGATCGAGTTGAGCGTGGACGCCGAAAGCGCGACGGGCGCGCCCCGGCTCTATGGACGGGCGGGGATGCGGGTGGCAAAGCGTTTCGCCATCTATCGCAAGGTGTTGCGACCAGGGGCGGAGCTGACCATAGCGGATGACAGAGCATGAGCGCGCCGGGAGGGAGCGTGTTGCGGGGGCGCGGGCGTACAAGCCATACGGGCGTACGGCGGTATCAATGCCAGCCATAACCAGGCCAGAGCGCACACCCGTGCGCGGCAACGCATAACGCGACCCAGAGCGCACACCCGTGCGCGACTACGAGATCACCAGACCCGGAGCGCACACCCGTGCGCGGTTACGATGAACAGGCAGGAAACAGGAACATGGTACGGCGTAGGGGAGTTGATGAGGTCAGTCAGAAGGGGCGACGCGCGGTGCATCACCGATATGAGATCGTGACGGCGCGGCTGCGCCTGCACGCGCTCGCGCGCGACGAGGTGCGGCTGGTGCTGCGCGGCGAGCGCGCGGCGCTGGGCGCGCGCATCGGGGCGAGCGTGCCGACGGCGTGGCCGGGACCGGACCTGGCCGACGCGCTGCCTGTGATCGCCGGCGGGATGGCCGGCCAGCCGGGAGATGAGCGCTGGGTCTGGGTGATTGTCGAGCCACGGGCGGCGGCGTTGATCGGCGACATTGGCTTCCATGGCCCGGTCAGTGGCGCCAAAGAGGTCGAGATGGGCTATGTGATTCTGCCGGAGTTTCGCGCGCACGGCTACGCGACCGAAGCCGCCCAGGCGCTGCTGGCCTGGACGTTTGCCCAGGCGGGAGTGGAGCGGGTGTTCTTGCGCATCGCGCATGATAACATGCGCTCGCTGCGGGTGGCGGCGAAGTTGGACATGCGCGAGACGGACTCCGATGAGCCAGCGTATCGCCGCTTCGAGCGGGCGCGGCCCGCGGGCGATTAGTTCACGATGGCGGCGAGGCGGTCCACCTGATCCAGTTCGGGGATGGTGGGCCAGAGGATCACTTCTTCGGCGCCGATGGCGGCGAAGGCTTCGACAGTCTGTTTGATGGCCTCGGGTGTCGTGGGAAATCCGCTGGCGATGCGCTGGCCATACTGCCCGCCGTAGTAGTTGAGGATATACTCCGAGCCTTTCTCGCGGGCATTGTCGCCGAGGCCAAAGTAGGAGGAGCAGACGAAGCGCGGCTTGCCGGTGCGTCCCGCTGCCTGCCAGGCGACCTCGACCTGCGCGTAGCCCTGCTGTGCCTGTGGAGGCGAGGCACCGCCGGCGATGTAGCCCGCGGCCCACCGGGCGACGCGCGCGATGGCAGGTGGCGAGTAGCCGCCGATCAGCAGCTCGGGACCGCCGGCCTGCGCGGGGGCGGGACCAATGGCGCGGGTAGACTCGGTGAGCGGCTGGCCGTCCCACAGGCGGCGCAGGGTGGCGAGCTGCGCCTCGAAGCGGCGTCCGCGGGTGTGGAAATCCTGTTCGGCGGCGCGGAAATCGTCCTCGCGCGAGCCGATGCCCAGGCCCAGGGTGAGGCGGCCACCAGAGAGGGCGTCGAGGCTGGCGGCTTGTTTGGCCAGCAGAGCGGCGGAATGCAGTGGGGCGAGCAGCACGGTGGTCATCAGACGGATGCGCTGGGTGACGCTGGCGGCGGCGGCCAGCGCGATGAGCGCGTCATAGTTGGGGTAGACGAGGCGATCGAGAGTGGCCAACGTGGCGAAGGGACCGGCGTCGGCGCGCCGTGCCCAGTCCAGAATCAGGGAGCCTGGTACGCCGGGAATGGTGCCGGGCAGGCCGATGCCAACTTGCATGGGGGAGATCTCCTGATCCTATTCGCCGCCCCGCGACGGGTTATCCAGGCGGGGAAGTACGCCGTTGGATGCGGAAGGCGTGGCGGCGCCGGGCGCGAGGACGCGTGGGATGCTGGTCGGCGCGAGGGCGCTGAGCACGCAACGCGGGCCGACTTCGATCTGGCCGTCGCGTACGCGGGTCTGATAGCAGGGTTGGGGGAAGGTGGCGGGGCCATCGAGCACGCGGCCATCGGCGAGGGCGAAACGCGAGGCATGCCAGGGGCAGACGATGCTGCCATCCTGGAGGGTCCCTTCGGAGAGGGGTCCGCCCAGATGGGAACAGGACTCGGCCAGCGCGTGGATCTGGCCGCCCTGGCGCACGAGCATCACGGGAATATCGGCGGCGACGACGCGCTGGGGCTGGCCTTCCGTCAACTGGTCGTCGCGCAGGACAGCGGTGAAGTCGTCAGGCGCCGCGTCGGGAGCGTGATCGGCGCCCAGATGCTCGCCCAGGGTCAGATCGCCTCCCAGCCAGGCGGCGCTGGCGGCGACGGCATAGCCCAGGTACGACAGCCGGCGACCCCAGGCGCGGGTGCGCTGGGCGCGGCGCATGACCAGCGAGGCGGCGTACAGGCCGGTGGCGCCGAGATTGAGCAGGCCATGCGCGATGCCCAGCCGGCGCGGGCGATCCATGGTGTAGTGCCAGTCGCTCAGGCCGGTGACGGCGGCGGCCAGCGCGGCAGCCACGCCCAGAGACACGGCGGCATCGGCGCCGGGCGCGAAGGCCGGCGATCCGGTGGTCACCTCGACGGCATCGAGGGCAAGCGCAACGGTCCACGCGCCGATGGGGATATCGGTGAGCACCGGGTGGAGGGAATGCCCCAGCCACGTGCCGCTCAGCGCCTTTTCCACCCCGCGCCCGGCCTGCCCGCCGGCGGCGTAGGCATCCTGGATCAGCTTTTGGAGCACGTCGCTCACGGGGTCCAGCCAGGTTTGCTGATTGACGAGTTCGGTGATGCCCTCGGTAGCCATGGGATCTCCCTTTCTGGTGTTGCCGCTCGCGTGCGCGTGTCATCCGCGGCTCGGTTGGTGAATCGCGCAACAGCCGCATGGACGTCCGCCGGACGCCTATGCGCAGGGTTACCGATCACCCGAAAGTCGTGACATCTGCCTGAGGAGGCATCGCTCGCAAGAGTTGTACCGATTATGCGGCCGGTGTCGCCCGTGCCAGCGCCGCGGTTGATACGCGAGGCGGATGAAGACCCGCCCGTGAGCACCACGCGCGACTGGCTACTGGCGGCTCTCATCGCGCAGGGCCACCAGCTGCAGCCACCGGCGCGGGACACCGGTGATCTTCAGCTCCTGGGCCGCTGCCATGGCGGCCCATTCCAGGGCATCGGCGGCGAGCGGAATGGGGACACCCGGCAGGGCCCCTTCGATAAAGAGCCAGTAGCGCCCAATGTCCTGTACCGCGCGCAGTGGCATGACCACCTCCTCCAGCGAGCGCTCCACCACAGGCAGGCCGTGCAGTGCCAGCAAGCTGGCATACTCGTCGGCGGAGAGCCAGGCCATGGTGGCGCCCTGGCCACGGCGCGTGGCGCGCACCTCGGGGTGATGCAGGCGCAGCCAGGCCAGCGCTCGCCGTATCCAGAGATGGGCGAATTGCTCGCCTTCAGCGGGATTCGCTCCGGCAAAGAAGGCACTATTGCAGGCGAAAATGCTCCCGGGTCGCAGCACGCGCGCGATCTTGGTGAGCGCATCTGGCTTATCGGCAATGAGGTGAATGGCGTTGAACAGGAAGACGGCATCGGCCTCACCGGCCACCTGCGCCAGAGCATCGGCATCGCCCTGGATGAACCGCACGCCGTCCGCCTGCACCTGCGCGCGCGCGATGGCGATGGCCTCGTCCGATGGCTCGATGCCGATGATGCTCACCGGCCGTCCCAGCCGCGCCAGTTCGTCCGCGATCAGTTGCGTGACGGCTCCCGTGCCGGAGGCCATCTCCACGATGCGCACCAGCGCGCCTTTGGGCTGGATACCGTCGAGCCGGCCAAGGGCGCGGCGCACCAGTGAGCGATTGAGGTCGGTATAGAATGGGTGGCGCGCGAAGGGGTCAAATGAATAGGTATCCACCGCGGTCGAGGTGTGCGCCATCAGACCAACCCCTTCTTTGGTGCTTCTTCGCACCATGATGATGTGTCCATACGGTCGTTCATCTGGAGAAACAGCCTGTGAGTACTCCCATCCTACACCACGTCACGTTCGATAAGCGAACGCCTGCCGCCAGCCTCAGAGGGGCTCCACCTGGCGTACGTGAACTAGCCTTTGGACTCGGTAGGTCTAGCAGTGTGCCTGATCCCTGTAGCTGCTGCCCCCGCTCAGCGCGCTGAGCGGGGGCAGCAGCTATGTCTCTCGCGAGTCGACCCGCTCCAGCAGCTTACCGTGTCAACGAGCTGTTGAACAGCCGGGCGAAGAGCGCGGCCCCCAGGAAGGTGGGCGCCCACTGGCCGACGAAGAGACCATCGCCCCGTCTCCCGCGCGCGTGCAGCGTCGCCGAAGTGGCTATGGCACCCAGACTTGCCGCCACAGCCGTCCACGTCGTCACCGACGTCGTCAGGTTTGTGCGCATGGCGCGGTGGCCCAACATCCGCGCGAGATTGCCCATCTGCAGGAAGGTGGGCGCCCAC
>DASYGC010000206.1:0-12118 GCA_036000225.1 Ktedonobacterales bacterium
ACGCCCGCCGTAGGGGCGTACGGATGTACGCCCTCTGGCAGCAGCGCCGGCAACACCGGCAGCGCCCGTCCCTCGTAGGGGCGGCCCTTCGCTCCGCTGGACGCCTCCAGCGCGGTGGACGCCCCCAGGTCGGCCACATCCACACAGCCATCGCCTACTACCAGCGGCGTCCACCGCTCCTCGAGAAACCGTGGCAGAATGTCGGCCTGTTCCACCTTGAAGAACAGATCCACCGCCGGGAAGCGCAGTTTGAGATCGTCAATCGTGCGTTGGTTGCCGATCATGCAGCCCATCATCGCCACCAGCAGATCGCGCCGTTCGCGCTTTTTGTGGCGCAGCCGCGAGAGCTGATTGTGGGCGCGCCGCTCCGGCTGTTCGCGGACACTGCACGTGTTGAGCACCACCAGGTTGGCGGCGTCCACATCGGGGACCGCCTGCCAGCCCAGCCCATCGAGGATGGAGGCCACCCGCTGCGAGTCGGCCTGGTTCATCTGGCAGCCCACCGTCCAGATGTGATACTTCCCTCGTGGGGTGCTCATGCGTGGTCTCCCGTGTTGATCGCCGTTCAGGCCTGCTCTGGTGGGCGCTCCCACCCCGTCATCCGCGCCAGCGCGCGTGGCTCAGCGCGTGCTCGCCGGCGTGCCGGCCCGCGTATTCGCCGGCGTGTTCGTCGCCGGCGCAGACTCAGCCCTGGCGTGGGCATTGTTGGCGCCATTGACACGCGCGCGTGGCGTCGCTGGCTTGGCCCGCGCGCCGGGCGCGGGCTGGCCCTCGGCGTCCGCACGCGCCTCTTCTTCGCTCACCTCACGCAGATCTTCCCGGCGATCCAGCCGGTCGGTGAACAGCACCCCATCAAGATGGTCAATCTCGTGCTGCAGGACGCGCGCGAACCAGCCTTCGGCGTGGATGCGGACTTCTTTGCCCTTCGGGTCACGCGCCTTGACCGTCACCCACGTCGCGCGGCGGATGTTGTCGCCGACAAACCCGGGAATGCTCAGGCAGCCCTCGGTGCCGGTCAATTCCTCACTCGATCGCTTCACAATCTCGGGGTTGACCAGCGCCACATGATCCTCATGGTCCCCATCCTCGCGCTCCTCGCGCCACTCGGCCACCAGCACGCGCAGCGGCACGCCCACCTGCGGCGCGGCCAGGCCCACGCCCGGTGCGTCGTACATTGTCTCCCACATATCCTGGATCAGCCGTTCGAGCGAGGCGTCAAACCGCGAGACTTTGATGCATTTCTTGCGCAGAACCGGCTGTTCGCGCGTCAGAATCGGACGGATGGCCATGGCAGTGCTACCTTCGCAAAACGCCGGGCGCCTCGGCTCCCGGTCAAATGGCAAATGACCCGCCGCGGCAGATGTGCGGTGGGCCGCGGTCGTCGCAGGGCGCACGCGCTGACGAACGATCAGCGACAATTGCCCGCATAGTCGTACCACGCAACGCCCGAATCGTCAAGGGTTCGTGCCGAGCGAGGGCTGAACGGCGACCGGTGGTCTCATGTCGTGTACGTCCGCACCCGCCGCCCGGTTCAGAAGTGGCGACGCTGCGGTAAGGATGTCTACCAAATCTCGCCACCTCGTCGAGTTTCCGAGCGGGTGAATCCCAATGGTACGAAGCATTGCGAGGTGTGAGCCGATGGCGCGGGTGGGTGGTGCTGCAGGCGCCTCGAATGAATTCGAGGGAACGCTGCGCTAATCCTGTTGCGGCGAGGTGGCGAGCGAGTTGGGGCCAGCCGGCCGGTATCGAACATTCGCCTCGTGGAGACCGGCCGGGTGAAATCTACGTAGCATTGGGGTGAATCCGGGCGACGCTCCGCTACACCCATGCGCCCCTACGACGATCCGCCACGAAGTCCACCAGCGTGGACTGGGAAGATTTGGTATAATACCATTCTGGTTGGCGTTTGGCGTGCGGTGACGCCACCAGTGTTGGGAGGAGGCATGGCATGCCAAAAGAGGTCTTTCCCGGAATCACTGTAGATCCCGCGGTGCAGCATGGTCGCCCATGCCTGGCCGGAACCCGCACCCCCGTCGTCTCCATTGTCGGTGCCCTCGCTGGTGGATCAAGCCTGGAGCAAGTCACCCTCGACTATTTCGTGACCGAGGACCAGATTCGCGCCGCACTGGCCTACGTTACGCATATGCTTGACTCCATCCACGTATATGCCGCCAGTTAGTCAAGCGCCGAGGTGGCGCTTCCTTGTCGATCAGAACCTACCTAATCAATTGGTGATCCAACTGCAGGCTGACGGATTCGTCGCTGAGCATACCCATCCTCTTGGGCTAGGTGCACGTCTCGATCGTGATATATACCTCTATGCCCAAACAGCAGGGGCCACGCTCATCACCCAGGACCATGACCTGGAGCGTGATCGGGATCAGTTTCCTACTCCTCACGCGGGAATAGTACTCGTCGAATTGCCGCAATTCTGGCCGGCCGCTGACGTGAGCCAACGCGTTCTGGCGGCACTGCGCGGTTTACGCGGTCAGTCGCTACGGGATCGCATCGTGCTTGTAGCGCCCTCGCAAGTCATCGTGCGCCAACTCTGAGCCGCGCTTCCCAGCCACTCCCGTCATGATCATCGTGGCAGCGCCCCCGGCTCCCAGATGGTGAGCCTGTTCAGACCCACATCGAACAGCAGCAGGTGCGACCCATCGGGCGACCACCGCAGCCAGATGCGGACGGCCCTGCGCATCACTACCAGCATCACGAGGTGCCATGCGCGCTTCCTTCATTGCTGCCGTTGGTCGCCTTGTGGCGGACGTATCAGGCTACGATAGAGCCAGTATACATCTCGTCGTCTACCAGCTCCTATCTCGGCGAGGCGTCCGGTCCCTCCCAAAGATATTTCTCGATCTCCGATCAGCTCCCTACCAATCCCACCACCTCATCCGCGCAGCCCCACGACAGCGTGATCCCCGCCCCGCCATGCCCGTAGTTATGGATCAACGTCCGCTCGGGCGCCAGCCGCTCTGCCTCCACCCGCACCGTCGAGCGCACCGGGCGCAGCCCGCAGACCACGTTCAGGATGTCGTCGGGTGTCAGACGCGCGACCCACGGCACCAGCGCCGCCGTGCGCTTCAAGATGCCCGCCGTGACCTCGGGATCAGGCTCGGTGCTCCAGTTGCCCTCGTCGTCGGTCCCGCCCAGCACGATGTCGTTGACCCGCGGCACCACATACGCCACCGCGTTGGGTCCCGTATCGTCCATCACCACCTGGCGGAAGCCATTGGCCTTCAGCCGGATCACCTGCCCGCGCGAGGGATGCAGATCGTGGTCGCCCACCAGTTCGCGCGCGCCCAGCCCCGCGCAGTTCACCACCGTCGTGGCCACCGCGAACGCCTCGCTCAGGTCGCTCACCGTGCGCTCCACGATGCGGCCGCCGTGCCCCTCGAACGCGCGCACCAGGTAGTCGAGGTAGATGCCCGTATCAATCACCGGCGCATCGAGCACGTAGCCATCCACATAGCCCGCTGGCAGCTCATCGCGCCCCGCGTGGCGGAAGCCCTCCACCGCGCTCACCCACCACGGATCGCCGCTCGGCTCACCCAGCGCCTCCAGCGCGTGCGCCATGCGCACGCCGGTTTGCGCGTCGGCGCTCAGCGCCTTGAAGCGCTGATAGGCTACCGCGCCCCACGCCGTCACGCGGTCCTCGGGGTACGCCTTGTACGGATACCACACGGCAGCCGCGATGTTCGAGGTCGTGTGCGGCGGTCGCGCGCTCGCCCAGATCGTCACGGTGTGCCCCGCCTCCAGCAGCCGCAGCCCTGTCGTCAGCCCCGAAACGCCGCAGCCGATCACCAGCAACTCCATCGCCGTGCCCCTTTCTCACCCGCGAGCAATGGCAGCGGCGCCCGTCTCCCAGAGGCTGGCACAGCCTATCGCCCGACTCTTCGACTCATTTCTGTGAGCCATGCCCGATCTGCACATCCCGGTCCGCGGTCAGTTCACCCGACATGGCGTTTCAAGGTGTTCCCCAGATACAGCAGTATCCCGCCCACAATCAGGAAGGTGACGAATATGGCCACGCAGTACAGCGCCACAACCCCATAGCCCCCCACCTGCGCGGGGTTCAGGAACGGGTAGGGATAGAACCCGACGATCGCCCCGCGGATCAGCACATAGACCAGATAAACGAGCGGATAGACCAGCGCATACGCTGCTCGCCCGAAGGTGAGCCGCGACTTCGGGGGTAGGATGAGCCAGTCAGCCACGACGACCAGCGGCATAATGTAATGCAGTACGGTGTTGATCCAGGGCAAGAGGTGCCCCAGGTCAACATCGCGCAGTAAAATGCTGAAGACGATGCCGACGATTGCCATCGCCACTACCGAAGACCGAAGATGAGCCGACCGCCGATGAGCAGGTTGCGTTTCAGCATCAGCCGGTATCCCTCCCTAGCTTTCCAGAGCGCTCGATGGCGCGCCACGCGGTTGATACGTGAAGGACCTGCCCAATAGTATGTTCGGATGCAGCACGCTGACAAGGGCCGCATCGCGCGTGGCGGATGACACGTGGCATTCACTCCACCAGCCCGCTTTGCCACTCACGTCCGTCAGCGGCGCACACCGCGCAATGCTTCTCGCATCTCACCCTTTACGCCGCGCCGCCGTGGTACGATAATGGGAAGAACGCACCGATCCCGCGCACATCCACTATGACCGCGGCACAGAGAATGAGGTTCCGACAGCTATGGGTCGCATGACATATCGCGGCGGGTCCGCCGGCAACATGGGCGGAGTCCCCGGCGGCGACATCGGCCGGGCCAAGCTCGCCCTGCAGAGTGGGCGCCCCGATGAAGCCGAACGCCTCTGCCGCAAACGCCTCGAACGCCGCCCCGAGGATACCCTCTCGCGTCTGCTGCTGGCGCAGGCGCTCTTGCAGCAACAGCGCCCCGACGAGGCCATCGCCGAGGCGCGCCGCGTCACCCGCGAGCAATCCACCAACGCCGACGCCTTCCTGATCCTCTCCGCCGCCCTCACCCAGAAGCAGAGTTCGCGCTACCTGCAGGAGGCCGAAGAAGCCGCCCGCCGCGCGGTGCAGCTCCAGCCCAAGCGCGCCAACGCTCGCGTGCAACTGGCCGAGGTGCTCGCCGCGCGCAACAATCTGAAGGATGCGCGCATCGAGGCCGAAGAGGCCACCCGCCTGGAACCACGGCTGGCCGCCGGACACCTGATCCGCGCCATCGTGACCCTGGCCGACAAAGATCCCGAGGAGGCCGTCAAGGCCGCCGATTCCGCCATCCGCTACGACGACGCGCAGTTCGCCGCCCACCTCACCCGCGCCAACGCCCTCGTCCAGGTCGGGCGCCACGACGACGCCTTGGTCTCGCTCAACCGCGCGCAGACCCTCAATCCCACGATGCCCGTGCAGAACTTCCAGACGCAGCGCGCGCGCATCTATCTCAAGCAGCGCAAGTGGGGCGCCGCCTACAACGAGTTCATTCTCGCGCAGAAGAGCTCGGGCCGGCTGGTGCGCTTCGCCCCGATTCTGGCCGCCCTCAACATGAGCATGGTCTTCGGCCAGTACGGTCCCGTCGTCGTCATCCTGGTCATCCTGCTGGCCATCATGGCTGGACTGTTCTTCATCCCCGTCGCCGGCCCCTGGATTGTCGCCGTGCTCTTCCTCGCCTTCTTCGGCTTCTCGTTCTTCAGCGTGCTGCGCCAGTACGAGGGTCGTATCCTGCCCGCAGGGGGCGCCCGCATACCGGCGCTAGCGGCCATCGTGGTGGCCGCGCTCGCCATCTTCGCGCTCACCGTGTGGATCAGCACGTTCATCACCCACGGCCTCAAGCCGGCGCCCACCACTCTGTTCATCGCGGGCATGCTCGCCCTGGGCGCTGGCGTGGGCGTCGCCTACGGCTGGCCGCGGCTGGCCGGGCGCCTGGGTCGCGCGTGAGCTCCCATCCACCTGCCAGCGCCAATCCGCTGCGCGAGCAACCGGCCACGCCCCGGGTTGGCATCGTCATGGGCAGCGACTCCGATCTGCCGGTGATGCGCGCCGCCGCCGCGGTCTGCGCCCAGTTCGGCGTCGCCCACGAAGTGCGCATCGTCTCGGCGCACCGCACCCCCGACGACATGGCCGACTACGGACGCACCGCCCACACCCGCGGCCTGCGCGTGCTGATCGCGGGCGCCGGCGGCGCGGCGCATCTGCCCGGCATGCTCGCCGCGCACACTCCCCTGCCCGTCATTGGCGTACCTGTGCCCACTGAGCACCTGCGCGGGCTCGACGCCCTGCTCTCCATCGTGCAGATGCCCGCCGGCGTGCCCGTCGCCACCGTCGCCATCGGCAACGCCCACAATGCTGGTCTGCTCGCCGTCCAGATCCTCGCGACCCATGACCCTGCCCTGCTGGCCCGCGTCCTCGCCTACAAAGCCGAACTGGCCGCCGCCTCCCGCGCCAAGAACCAGTCCCCACCCGAGGCATAGCCCCGCGCGTCCAACGCCTCGCATCACACCGCTTGACAGTAGCATGTGAGCGGACTATGATCGTGCAGCCCCAGGGCGCTGGCTTGAGCCCAATAACCGCGTTAACCGTGCGCTAGCCCACGCCAGCCATTCACGCGAGGAGCAGCCCCTGCAGGGATTCTGCCCGAACTGCCATACCCGCATCGCCGGCACCTCGCTCCACTACGATGAGCTGGTGGCATCACGCTATAACCGGACCAGCATGGGGTACAGAGGGTCGAGGCGGTCGTTCGCTTCCGTATCGGCGCGCGACGAAATCACGTTGTGCGCGGATTGTGCCGCGGGGTATCTGCGCATGGTCGGGCTGCGTACCCTGGGCGCGACGATCGGCAACCGCGGTTTCCTGGCGCTCGCCGTGTGCGTCGTGCTCTTTCTTTTTGTGTACGGCGGCAGTTCCGCCATCCACCAGGGCCTTGGCCTCTACATCGCGCTGACACCGATCGCCCTGGCGGGCGGCGCCGTCTTGCTGGGCAGCGCGCTGGCGCTCGCTTCGCGCCTCTTGCGCCCGTCCGCGACCCGTCTTCTGCGCCAGCCATCCAGCACCACCAGCGTACCCTGACGGGCCGAGGGGCGGGCGCGGGTGCCCGCTAGTCGCTGTCTTCTGGTGGTGTCGCCGCGTCCGGCGGCGGGGGCGGCACCACGCTGCGGAACTTCTCGGGATCGATGCGCGCATCTGTGCCCTGTTCTTCCGCCGCACGCTCCGCCGCGTGTTCGGCGGCCAGGGCATCCTTGGCCGCGGCGAGATTGCCGGGGCGCACGTGTATTACTTCTCCTGTCGCCAGGCGCTGTTCCGTGACTGGCGCGGCGGGAGCATGCGCATCCTGGGAGTCGTCAGCATGGGAATCAGCTGACTGGTCAGTACCCTGAGACTGATCAGCAAGCGCATCCTGGGAGTGGTCAGCGTCGAAATCAACTGACTGGTCGTGTATGGAAGACGGCTCGTTCATGGAAATGCTCCTGTAGCTCTACCCCGGTCTGTAGCATCCATGCGATCTCGCGAACCACGGCAACGGCGTCCACCGCCCGTGCCCGTCACGTGACGCAATTACTATGCCATCTCGCCGCCCGCCCGCTCGGCTCCCCAACCCGATCTGGGCGCTTGTTCTCAGTCCCCCGCCGCTGATGCCGCCGAACTGTCAACATATCCACAAAATTGTGGATAACTCACCGCGCTGATGTGGATAACTCACATCCCCCGGTGAAGATCGCCTATGCCGGTTTGGGTATCACTGCCGTCGGCCTGGGCAGCGCCATGGGTGTGACGGATGTTGTCGGCGTCATCGGTTCGCTCCTTCGTGCCGGACCCAGGTCGCGTGTCGTTCATCGCGCACTCCTCTGTCACTCAAGCGCTGGCGCTCCACTGGCACATAGACGCAGCCGGTGGCGCTCCACTGGCACATAGACGCAACCGGTGGCGCAATGGGGACATTGCGACCACCGCCAATGCCCCGCGTGCCGTGTGATACCCCTTGACAACCTCTGCCGTGCGCGGTACTCTGCGCTTGTACCGCTTTCCCGCACATACGATATTCTCGTCCATCACCAGCCAGCCGAGGTACCGCCATGGTCGCGACCCCCGCCATTGCCGCCATCCCGCCCTTCGATTCGCCGTCAACGCCGCCCGCCGACCCCATCCCCCTGCTGCCGGAGAGCGTACCTGTCGCCATGCCCGAATTGCCCCCGCGTCTCTTGCTCTCCAGCGAAGAGCAGCTCAAAGCCATCGGTGATCCCACGCGTTCGCGCATTTTGGCCATCATCCAGCATCAGCCCGCCACCGCCAAGCAGATCGCCGTCCGCTTGGGCATTCCGCCGGGCACCATCGGACACCACCTGGCCGTGCTGGAACGCAGCGGCCTCGCTCAGCTGGTGGCGCGCCGCCAGGTGCGTGGCACCGTCGCCAAATACTACGCCCGCACCGCGCGCCTCTACCTCTTCGATTTTCCCCATGCCGGCCAGCATGGCATCTACCCCTCGCTGGATATGCTCAGCGACGCGCGCGCCGAACTGTGTGATGCGCTCGCGCTGAACGCGCCAGAAGCCCCCTGTGGTGTGAGTTTCCCCCATGCCAGGCTTTCCGCCGCGCGTGCCGCCGAGTTCCAGGCGCGGCTGAGCGAGCTGGTCAACGCCTTTATTGACGAGCCCGCCGACCCCAACGGCCAGGTCTATGGCTTCGTCAGCGGCTTGTTTCTCGCGCCGCCCTACCTGCAGGTCACACCCGCTGAGCCCACCGTGTCATCGCCGGCCAACGGCACACACCAGCGCTTGGAACTCCGTGCTCCGTAGTGGCGACGCTCTGCTCTACCCATGCGCGCCTACGGCGTTGCACCACGAAGTCCACCGGCGCGCAATACCGTTCAGATAACGCCCCAAATTGGGGGTACCGCGCATAACGAGGCCAGAGCGCACACCCGTGCGCGACTAGGAACGCCACCGAGCACCCGAACTGGGTATCACGCCCTTACGAGGTCAGTCATGTCGTCTTCCGCCACCACGTCGCCGCCCAGCGCGCCCCGGCGCCGCTCGCTCTGGCGCAATCGCGACTATATGCTGCTGTGGAGCGGGCAGACCGTCTCCAGCATCGGCTCGGGAGTCTCGACCATCGCCTTCCCCTTCCTCGTGCTGGGGCTGACGCATTCGCCCGTGCTCGCCGGCATCGCTGGCGCGCTGCGCGCGCTGCCGTATCTGGCCTTCAGCCTGCCCGCCGGCGCCCTGATCGACCGCTGGAACCGCAACTGGGTGATGATCCTGTGCGACATCGGGCGCGCCCTGGCGCTGGGCAGCATCGTCGTCGCGGGCCTGCTGGGGCGGGTCACCATCGGCCAGATCTTCCTCGTCACCTTCATCGAGGGCAGCCTCTTCGTCTTCTTCAACCTCGCCGAGGTTGCCTGCCTGCCGCGCGTCGTGCCGCAGGAGCAGCTGGGCGTCGCCACGGGCCAGAATCAGGCCACCGATGGCCTCTCGTCCCTGATCTCACAGCCACTGGGTGGTCTGCTCTATGGCATCGGCAGCACCCTCCCCTTCCTGACCGATGCCGTCTCCTACATCGCCTCGGTGGTCTCGCTGCTCTTCATCCGCACGCGCTTTCAGGGCGAGCGCGCGGCGCCGAAAGGGCCGCTGGTGGGCGAGATTCGCGAGGGGCTGGTCTGGCTGTGGCACCAGCCCTTGATCCGCTATATCGCCCTGCTGACCGGCGGCTGGAACTTCGTCGGCGCCGGCTCGACGCTGATCATCATCGTGCTGGCGCAGCACCAGGGGGCCACGCCGCTGGTGACGGGACTGATCTTCTCGATCTTCAGCATCGGCGCCATCGTCGGTTCGGTGATCGGCGCGGCGATCCAGCGGCGCTTCAGCTTCGCGCAGGTGATCATTGGCACGACGTGGATCGGCGCGCTGACCTGGCCGCTGTTCGCCATCGCGCCCAATGCCGTGGTCATTGGCGTCATCGGCGCGGTGAATCTGCTGACTGGCCCGATCTACAATGTCGTGCAGTTGAGCTATCGTCTGGCGCTGATTCCCGATGCGCTGCAGGGGCGGGTCAACAGCGTGTTTCGGCTGCTGGCTTTCGGCTTCCAGCCGTTGGGGCTAGCGGTGGCGGGCATCCTGCTGCAGGCGATCGGGCCGGTGCCGACGATCTTGCTCTACGGCGTGGTGCTCATCGTTCTGGCGGTGGCCACCACCTTCAACGTCCACGTGCGCCACGCCAAGCCGCTGGGCCAGGTGCGCGCCGCCTAACTTGTGGTCGGGCCATCGCGTAGTGGCGCGATGATGCGGTTGACTGGACCCGAGCCCATCACCACCAGCACATCCTCCGGGCGCAGGCGCTGGCGCAAGGTCGCGACGGTGGCGCCGAAGTCGCCACCGTAGACGACATCGTCGGGGTGGCCGGCGAACGCCGGGCGCGCGGCGATGGCGCGCACCAGATCGCGCCCATGCACCAGCCCTGTGTCGCGTTCGCGCGAGGGCTGAATCTCGACAACCACGACGACAGCGGCAGCGTCAAACGCCGCGCCGAAGGGCCGCAGGAAGCGATGCAGCCGGGTGTAGAGCGTCGGCTGGAAGACGGCGACCAGCCGCCGGCCCGCGAAGCGCTGGCGCGCGGTGGCCAGTGTCAGGGCCACGGCGTGCGGATGGTGCGCGTAGTCGTCGACATACGTGATGCCGGGCGCCGGTTGGTCGCTCTCGCTGATCTCGAAGCGGCGGCGCAGTCCGCCGAACGCCGCCAGCGCCGGCACGATGCTCGCCGCCGGTACGCCCAGCGCCGTGGCGCCGGCTACCGCCGCCAGCGCGTTGGCGACATTATGCGCGCCCGGCGTGCGCAGCGCCACGCGTCCCAGGTCCTGGCCGTCCAGCCAGAGGCGAAAGCTGGTCTCGCCCGCCACGCGCACTTCGCTCGCGCGCACATCCGTCTGCTCTACCTGCTCCGGCAGTTCCAGTCGCTCCGTCGGTTCCAGCCGCTCCGTCTGCTCTGCTTGCTCTGCCTGTTGCGCCTGCTCGATCGCGCCGCCAAACGTGCGCCACACCACGGGGAAGCCGTCGCCCAGCAGCGCGCGCAGTTCGCGACAGCCGGGATCGTCGGCGTTGTAGACGATGGTGGCCGGCGGGCCGCCGTCGGCGCGCACGTCCAGATCCATGCCGCGCAGGAACTGGAGGAAGGCCGCGCGGATGGCCTCGTACGAGGCGAAATACTCGGGGTGATCGTACTCGACGGCGGTCAGAATGACGACGCGGGGATGGTAGTGCAGGAAGTTTTCGTTCCACTCGTCGGCCTCGTTGACGAAGACCGCTCCCTGGCCCAGCCGCACATTGCTCTCCCAGGCGGGCACCACCGCGCCGACCTCGACGGTGGGGTCCAGCCCGCCCGCGATGGCCAGCGCGCCCAGCAGCGCGGTGGTCGAGCCTTTGCCGTGGACGCCCGCCACCGAGACGGCGGTACGCCCCAGCAGGAAGTAGCCGAGCAGCGCCTGCCAGTCCACAATGAGGAGGCCGCGATCGCGTGCCGCGCGCAACTCCGCCTGGTCGGGATCGAGCGCGGCCACGGCGGGCGCGCTGACGACGAGGTCGAGAACTTCACCCCCTGCCCCCTCTCCTACGAGGAGAGGGGGTTCTGACGCCCGCGCGGGCAGCGGGGGGTCTGAGTCTCGTGTGTCACGCGGAGCCTCTGGCCCCCCCTTCCCTGGTAGGGAAGGGGGTTGGGGAGTTAGGTGCGCCGGATCATGCCCCAGCGTCAGCGGCACCCCTCGCGCGACGAGCAAGCGAAACATCGCCGATTCCGCCTGGTCGCAGCCCGTCACGTCAGCGCCCTGCGCCAGCGCCAGTTGGATCACCGCCGAGATGCCGATGCCGCCCGCGCCAATCATGTGCAGCCGTTTGCCCGCCAGGCCGTCTGGAAAGCGCCGGCGCAGTTCCTCGACCTCTGCTGGATTGCTCATGGTGTTGGATCCTGTTCGACGATCTCGACCCCTCCCCCAACAGTAGAACGGCCCAACGCCCTTCCGGTCATTCTGCTGGCATCCCCGCGCTCGCCCCCGCATCACCCACATCGTGCGGGCGCACCAGCCAGTAGCGCCCGCCGTCGCGCAGCATGATCTGCTCGTCGACCAGACCGCGACGCAGGCGCGCGGTGTCGTCGTGGAAGTCCTTCAAGA
>DASYGC010000207.1:0-1644 GCA_036000225.1 Ktedonobacterales bacterium
GCAGTTGGCCAAGGCGCGCTATGCTGGCGAGTTGCGCGCCAGCGAACCCGCGGTGAACGGCGACGGCCACCTGCGCTTCATCCAGGCGCGTCATCCCCTGCTCACCGGTCGTGTGGTGCCGATAGATTTCCACCTGGGTGATGGCTTCTCGATGGTGGTCATTACCGGGCCGAACACCGGTGGCAAGACCGTGGCCCTCAAGACGGTGGGACTGCTGACGCTCATGGCGCAGGCTGGCCTGCACATCCCCGTCAGCGATGGCTCGGAAGTCGCGATCTTCGCGAACATCTACGCCGACATTGGCGATGAGCAGAGTATCGAACAGAGCCTGAGCACCTTCTCATCGCATCTCAGCCGGATCATCGAGATCCTCGGTGGCATTGATGCGGGGGCGCTGGTGCTGCTCGATGAGCTGGGGGCGGGGACCGATCCCAGCGAGGGCTCGGCGCTGGCGCGCGCGATCCTCACTCATCTGCTCGAGCGGCAGGTTGCCACTATCGCTACCACGCACTATTCCGAACTCAAGGCGTTCGCCCACGAACGAGCCGGAGTGGCCAATGCCTCGGTCGAGTTCGATGTCGAGACCCTCTCGCCCACCTATCGTCTCAGTATTGGTCTACCCGGTCGCAGCAATGCGCTGGCGATTGCCGCGCGCCTGGGCTTACCAGCCACCATTATCGAGCAGGCGCGCGAATTCCTGGGCACCGCGGGTGTGGAGATGGAGAGTCTACTCGAAGACTTGCAAGCGGACCGCCGCGCCGCCGCGGACGAGCGGTTCCATCTGAGTATGGAACGGGCCGAGGCTGAGTATCAGCGGCGCGAGGTGGAGCGCGAGCGCGCGCGGATCGAGGACGAACGCGACACCATCCTCGCTGACGCGCGCGCCACGGCTCGCCGCGAGCTGGAAGCGCTGCAAGCTGAGCTGGCGCGCATGCGTGTCGAAGTCAGCCGCGCCGGGCTGAGCAACGAGCGGCTGGGTGCGCTGCGCCACCAATCCCGGGACCTCGAAGCACGCCTGATCCCGGTGCCGGCACGCCGCAAGCGGCGCCCCGAGCCGGACACGGAGGAGCCACGTCTGGCTGGTCCGCTGCAAGTCGGCGATGCCGTGCTAGTCCGCAGTGTGAACCAACGCGGCGAGCTGATTGGACTCTCGGAGGCACGTGGCGAGGCCGAGGTACAGCTTGGCGCATTGAAGACGCGTGTGCCCGTCACGGACCTGGAACGCCTCAGCCGGCGCCAGACCCACGCGGCCGATGACCGGCCCGCGCTCTCGTTGCCCGTGCTCGCCGAGCGCGTCGCACCTGACCTGCAGCTCGATCTGCGTGGACAGAAGGTGGAGGATGTCCTGCCCGCCGTCGATCAATATCTGAACGATGCCTATCTGTCGGGCATGCCCTTCGTGCGTCTGCTCCATGGCAAGGGAACCGGCGCGCTGCGCCAGGCCGTGCGCGCGCAGCTGGCGCATCATCCGCTCGTGCGCTCGTACACCGCGGCGGCCAACGCCGAGGGCGGCGAGGGCGTCACCGTCGCGACGCTGGCGCACTGACGACCATGAGGGGATGGTGGCGATGCTGATCCGGGCGCTGTCCGCGCGGCAGCGACTGGCCGATGTGCGGTCCATGGCTGACCAGGGTGTTGATGTGC
>DASYGC010000208.1:0-3460 GCA_036000225.1 Ktedonobacterales bacterium
GCTGGCTTTCCACGGCTCGGGTGGCACCGGCCCCGGCATGGCGGCCCTCACCAACCTCAACAACGCGGCCGAGGACAACGGCTTCATCGCTGTCTACCCCGATGCCATCAACCACGAGTGGTCGTTTGGCAAGCTGCCCGCACTTGGTGGCATCGACGATGTTGGATTCATCAGCGCGCTGCTCGATACGCTCGGCACGAGCTTGAAGCTCGATCCCAAGCGCGTGTACGCGACGGGCCTCTCCGACGGCGGCTTCTTCGCGGCGCTGCTGGCCTGCCAGCGCGCCGACCGCATCGCGGCGCTGGCTGAGGTCGGCGCGACGATGAGCACGCTGCAGGCCGAAGTCTGCGCGCCATCGCACCCCATGCCGGCACTACTGATCCACGGCACGGCGGACCCCGTCGTCGCCTTCAGCGGCGGCAGCAAGAGCGGCATCTCGCTGCTCTCCGCCCCGGCCAACGCGGCGCGCTGGGCCGCGCTGGCCGGCTGCGCCGCCACTCCCGCCGTCACCACCCTGCCCGATCTCGCCCAGGACGGCACCAGTATCGTCCAATCCACCTATGGCGGCTGCCAGGCGGGCGCCGCCGTCATCTTCGACGCGGTACAGGACGGTGGCCACACCTGGCCCGGCGGCGCGCAGTACCTGCCGGTGTCGTACATCGGCAAGACCAGCCACAACCTGAACGCCAGCCAGGCCATCTGGGACTTCTTCCAGCAACATCCGCACCCTTGACAAATCGCAATGCACTGGGTATACTCTCATTCAGCACCGGTCGCCAGTGGGGAGTCGCCCCTGGCGCAACCTGAAGGATGAGCCGCAATGGGACGCCTAGGATCGATTGCCTGGCCGAATACGTGCCGCGACGCCCTGAGGCAGTCGTGCGCCTTTGCGTATCCAGCGCCGGAGCGGCATGATCCGCTCAGCGATCCCTGTGATGCCCGCCAGCAACAAGTGTCGCGGGCACGCGCGAGCCAGGTGGCTCGCCTCCCAGCGCGTCAACCGTCCCAGCCCTGAGGGTCTCCTGATCCTGGGCGCCGGCCAACGGAACGCCCGACGGGAGGCCGAAAGACACCAGCAGCCATCCGGCACGCGCGCACCGCAACGAGCGGGACGCGCGTTTTTTGTCGTCGTTTTCACTCTCACGAGCAGAGCCATAACCACGGCAGTGTAGGGGCGTTCGGGGAACGTCCAGATCGCCAATCGGCGTAGAGGCGTCTGGCGGACGCACAGGGACCATTCGAGGATCACCTAACGGTAGGGTGGCGGGCTTTGACCCCGTCTGTGCAGGTTCGATTCCCGCTCCTCGAGCCACCCCTCCCAGGAGGGGTGCGGCGACTATCAGGTAGGGCCAGCGGGCGCTCGTCCCGTGCGCTGGCCCGTGGGGGCGTGCCGAGCCCGGCCGGGGCTCACGTCCGGACGACGGCGGGCTACCACCCGCCGCCAGGGGCGACTGGCACATGGCGACCGAGCGGAGCAGGGGCAGGTCGCCACTTACTTTCCGATCGTACCGACGATCATTCCGAGTGTGGCGCAGCGGAAGGCGCACCTGGATGCGAGCCAGGGGGTCGGGGGTTCGAATCCCTCCACTCGGGCCGGACCGTGCCGCGTGGCACGGCCCCCCATCTGGCGTCTATGCCTTGATAGCGGCCGGCAGCCACAGCGCGGGTGAGGTCCAGTTGAACGAGAGCAGCGTCGGATGCTGCCGGGGATCAGGCGGACACGCCAGCACCGAGACCGACGCGTTATCCATGTTCAGGCGCGGCTCGTTATCCAGCGGCATGCCGATGTAGTGCAAGATGATCAGTTTCACCAGATCGGAGTGCGTCACCAGCGCCACCCACTCGCCCGCGTCGGGCGCCTGGCGCCAGCGCTCCGTCGCCCGCACCGCGCGCCGCTGCACCCGCTCGAAGCTCTCCACCCCTTTGGGTGCGTAGCGTGGGTCGCTGACAAAGCGGGTCCACGCGCCCGGGCGCACGTCGAGTTCATCCCAGCACTGCCCGGCATAGGGTCCGAAGTCCACTTCGATCAGATCGGCGTCCTGCACGATGCTCAGCCCGCGCCCCTCGTTGATGTGCGCCGCCGTCTCCAGCGTGCGCTGCAGCGGCGAGGCCACGATGGTCGTCAGCGGCAGCGCGCGGATAGCCGCCGCTGTCGCGTGGGCTTCGCGGTGCCCCTCCGCGTTGAGCGGGATGCCGGGAATATGCCCCTGATGGACATGGCGCACGTTGTAGTCGGTCTGCCCGTGGCGCACCAGCACCAGTTTGCGCCAGCCTCGATGCTCCTCGTGCGCGAGGTCGCGACCAAAGTGAAAGCCCGTGGGCACACGATGTTTCGTGCGGGTGCCGAAGAGTCCCATGCGTCTATCCTCCTGGTCTGCGCTGGCCATCATCCCTCGCGGTGTGAGCCAAACCGGCGGCGATCAGTGTGGCCGCATTGTAGCAGGAGGGTTGCGTGGGCGCAAGGGTAGGCGCGACATACGCAGCAAGTATCAGGATGGATCCTGATTTCCTCGGCAGTGTGGTTCTCATCAAGGATGATTCACCACCCTACAATGCGTCCGAACTCACGTCAAGGTACGTCGTGCGCGGTTGTTCCGCTTTCTCTTTTGAGCAGGAGAAGAAGGAACGGACAGGCACACGGGATCGCCAATCATAATGAGCGGATCTGCCTTTCCTATCATTCAGTGTGATTCAGGAGGATCGTATGACGGGACGGATGACCAAGTTCGACACCGAGGGAGTGTCCGCGACGGGCTATCTGGCGACGCCGGATGCGGCAACGGGGCCGGGAGTGGTCGTGCTGCATGAGTGGTGGGGGCTGACGGAGCCATTTCGGCAGGTCTGTGACCGGCTCGCGGAGGCGGGGTTCGTGGCGCTCGCCCCTGACCTCTACCGCGGCAAGACGACCGCGAAGGTCGCGGAGGCGGAAGCCTTGGGCGCGGCGCTGGATCAGGACATCGAGCGGTGGCGCGGCGACATCACGGGCGCGCTGCGGTGCTTGCACCACAACGGCGCGAGCAGCCCGACACACGGTCGCGGCGCGTTCGGCTTTGTCGCTTTCTCGCTGGGAGGCGCCTACGCGCTCGATATGTCGATCACCCTGGCAGAGGAGATCGCTGCCGTCGTGACGTTCTATGCCACGTATCCTGGTCTGGACTATGCCGGCGCAAAGGCGGCCTACCTGTGCCACTTCGCCGAGGATGACCCCTATGTGTCGGTGGAGTCGGTCGCGGAGATGGAGCAGGCGCTCCAGGCAGTGAGCAGGCTGGCTACCATCTATACCTATCCAGGGACCAAGCACGGGTTCTTCGGGGCCGATCGCGCGGATGCCTACGATGCCGCCGCAGCTGCCCTGGCATGGGAGAGAACCCTCGCCTTCCTGGACGCCGAGTTGCGACGGTAGCATCGCCCATGGAGGAGCGTAGATGGACACCTTGTGGCGCACCCTGTTGTGGCAGCA
>DASYGC010000209.1:0-4153 GCA_036000225.1 Ktedonobacterales bacterium
CAGCGGAAAGCCGTGGCGATCGGGCAGTGGCACGCCGTTCATCTCATAGGCCAGCAGCGTCCCCGCCGCCAGCAGATCGGCCAGCGGCAGGCTCGATACGTAGCCATCCGCCCCGGTGAAGACCACCTGCGACGCGCCCGGCGGTGTGTGGCCGCTGGCCGCCAGCAGCGCCGCGAGCGAGACGCCGCGCCACACGGCGTTGCTGATTAGCGTGCCGGGCACGCCGTTGGCGATACATTCCAACGTGATAGTCCGCTGCTCGCTGGGCAGCGCGCGCAGCCCGCGCAGGTCGTAGGTCTTTGGCTGCGCCACCAGACCGGTGACCTCCAGCGCCCACACGTTTGGGTCCACGATCGGGTCGATGACATTCTTGCTCACATCGTAGAAGCTCGCGTTGGGGGTGATGTAGCTGACTGGCGGGAAGGTCTCCATGCCCTCGTAGGTCAGGTTCGAGCGCACGTTCAGCGCCGCCAGCAGCGCGTTGACCGCGATGCCGCCCAGCGCCAGGCCCGCGACCGTCACCAGGCCCGAACGCAGCAGCAGGCGCCGGTCGACGCCGGCAGGGACGGTGGTGCCCGCCGCTGGCGCGGGTGACGACGCGAGGCGTGCCGGCCAGCCACGCCGGGCCAGCAGCGCCTGATAGACGAGCACGAGCACGAGGGCATAGCTGGCAAAGATCGCCGCAATGCCCAGCAGGCTAATGGCCCGCGCCGTGCCTACCGGGAAGCCCAAGGTGTTCTCCGCCAGCACCGGCCAGAACAGTGCCAGCGCCACCAGCCACATGACGAACGCCAGGATGCCCGCCGCCAGCCACGCTGCCCATCCCGGCGAGCCAGGCGAGCCGCCAGCGCGTGTCAGGCGCGCGGGCAGGCGGCGCGCCAGCCAGCGCCGCAGGACGGGATAGATGGGGGCGACCAGGATGCCGAGCACGATCTGGCCGATCAGGGTGTAGATCAACGGGCGGATCTTGCCAAACTGGATGAGCAACCGGATGAAGGTGTTGGCGTCCAGCGTGGGCAGCACCCGCTCGCCCACCAGTTCAGGCAGTGTCACGATGCCAGCGGACAGCCGCAGCCAGAGCATCAGCGCGGTGGCGACCAGCGAGGCCACCACGCCCGCGGCCAGCGTGGGCAGTGCATCGAGCGCCGCGCGGCCCAGCCGCCGCGCCAGCGGCAGATAGGGCTTCAAGTACGGCGAGAAGCGCGCGCCGCGCGCGTCAGGCGAATCGCCGGAACGCGACGCATCGGGGGTGGTGGTGCTCATAGCGAGGCCTCCTCGGCGTACCAGGTGTAATCCACTGGCCGGCGCTCGCGTAGTCGGGTGGTGGCTTGCGCCAAATCCAGCCTGGTGGCGCAAACGGGGACGCCCGGCTGATATTCGACGACGCGTCCGAAACGGGTGAAGGGCAGGCCGCGCAGCCGCAGCGCACGCACGTGGCGCAGTTCGCACACGCTCAGCCATTCCGTGCGGCCGGCGGCGCACGCCCAGCCCGCGATGGCGCGCCCCAGATGCTCGACAGCGCTGCGCCGGTCGAGACCCAGGTGCCCACGATAGTCAGGGTGCACGACGAAGCGCGAGACCTCGAAGGCGCGCCGGTGATCGGGAGCGAACGGATAGCCCGTCAGCAGGGCGGCGAACTCGCGTTGCAACATGAACGAATCGCCGGCCACCAGCACCCGCGCATAGGCGACCAGGGGCGCGCGCTGGCGTATCGAGGATGTGCGGGCATAGACCGCGAAGTGGCGTGCCGTGGCGTCGCAGCGGTCGCGCTCGCGGCCGTTGCGCCCACCCACCACCCAGCTGAGCTCGCGCGCGAAGACGGCCTGGCGCAGCCGGTAGGCTTCATCCAGCGCCGCCGCGTCGTCAGGACGCAGCGCCCGGGCGGTGTAGGCCGGTGCTCGGGCCGGCTGGCTGCCGTCGCGCGGTGGGCGAGCCGGGTGGGTCGGGCGTCCACCGTACGCCCCTACGGGCCTGGCGAACCGCTGGGCGCCAGCGGACAGGTGCTCTTCCAGCAGCATCTCACAGGCTCCATTTGCTGCCGCAGCCGGCGCACTGGTCCCACGGTGTATCGCTCTCGAACGCGGTGCGGAAGGCGCGATAGCGCTCGCCGTTCCAGATCGTGGCGAACGGCTGCTCAAAGACATTGCCCAGCTTGCGTTCGCTGGCCCGCCCCGGATGAAACGGCGCGAAGCAGCACGAAAAGACATTGCCATGCGCGGTGATGTAGGCCAGCTTGTACGGTCGCTGGCATCCCGCCCATGGTCGCGCATCCCGCTGCTCGCCGCGCGCCAGATATTCCGCTGGTGTGGCCGCGCCAGTCGCGCGGAAGCGGATGCCTAGTTCCTGGCAGCGGGCTCCCGCCGCCTGAATGATCTCCAGCTCATGTTGCTGGGAACGGGCGAAGAGCGCCTGCTCGGCTTGCGCCAGGCCCTTGCCAAAATAGATGAAACGCTGCACATAGACCTCGGGCACGCCAGTGGCGGCGGCGATATCCACCACCTGGGGCAGTTCCTCGATGTTCTCGCGCATGGCGGTGAACCAGAGCGAGGCCACCGGGCGCGCCGCGCCCAGCTCGCGTTGCAGCCGCGTAAAGCGTTGCAGGTTGGCGACGATCAGCGGCAGCGCCTTCTCGTTGACGCCGCGCACGCGGGCATAGGTGCCGGGCGTGGCGCCATCCAGCGAAATCCGCAACTCGTTCAGGTCCGCCGCGATCAGCGCGCGCGTGCGCCGCTCGTTGAGCAGCAGCGCGTTGGTGTTGAAGAGCACATGCGCGCCACGGCCGCGCAGATGGGCCACGATGGCCGGCAGCTCGGGATTCATCAGCGGCTCACCTAACCCATGCAGCACCACGCGTTCGAGCACTGGCAACTGGTCGGTGATGGCGCGCACCTCCGCGAAGCTCAGATCGCGGTCGGGCTCGCGGCCCAGATGCGTGCGCGGGCACTGATCGCATTTCTCGTTGCAGCGGTTGGTGCTCTCCAGATAGAGCTCGTGGGGCAGCGGCAAGCCCGGTTGGTCATCCAGCGCGCCTACACGCCGCTGGACCGATATCGTACTCGTCATCTCTCATACACCTCTCTCTATTTCTATGAGGACTGTGATCATTCGGTTCGCACGCCAGTTGGCGCGTCAGCGCGCGCGAGGAGCGGCGATTCGGCGGGAGCATCTGTGCCGGGCGCAGCTATCTGCCCGTCAGGCGATCCAGATGTTCGCTCACCAGGGGGATGCTCGCTGCCTCCCCGCGCTGACCCGCCGGCCGCGCGTCCAGTCCAACCGCGGAGGCGACGAGGAGCGGCCGCGATGCGCCCGCTGATAGCTGCCCACTCGCCCCATCGGTTGGGGCGATGCCGCGCTACGGATGTACGCCCTCTGGCGAGCCACCATGCCAGCGGGACGAGCACCACCGCCAGGCTGGCCAGGTAGGTGCCCGCGTAGAGCCAGTACCAGGCGGAGTACTCGAAGGCGACGTAGGCCAGCGGGATCAGGCCGCAGAACACCCACGCGCCCGCGACGAGCCCACGCGCCAGTCGGCGGGGTGGCAATGTCAGCTCCAGCGCGACGAACGGCAGCAGCGCCGCGGTATACCAGGGGAAGACGTGGGGCGAGAACGCCAGCCAGAGGGCGATCAGCGCGAAGCTCGCCTGGATCGGCGTCAGGCGCACGCCGCGCGGCACGCGCGCATCCCACGCGCGCCATCGCCGCGTGCCACGGCGCGCCAGGCGTGTCAGCCAGCTACCAGCCTCCGTGGGCGCCACCACCGACGCGGGCGGTGCGCCAACTCGCCTGGCGATCACCTCGCCGTGCTCCGTTGTGGCGCACGGGGGTGCGCTCTGCGCCCCGTGGTCAGGCTCCGTCGGGGCGTTCAACCGCGTACCAACGGGCCGCTCTGGTGCAGGGGCGTACGGCTGTACGCCCGCGCCCCATTCTGGTGTAGGGGCGTACGGCTGTACGCCCTCGGGCCGCACGCGTAGCCAGAACACCACACCCGCCCCGGCTGCCGCCCCCAGCACGCCCAGCGCGCGCACCACATCCGGGGTCAGCCCTACGCGGAACCCCACGGCGCGAATCAGCAGCACCGCGCCGCCATAGCTGGTATCCAGTTCCGTCAGATAGGTGGAGAGAAAGCCGAAGGAGGCCAGCCCATCGTGGGCAT
>DASYGC010000210.1:0-16991 GCA_036000225.1 Ktedonobacterales bacterium
AACAGGAGCAGGACTGCCTCCAGGGTGAAGACGGCGGCCCAGAGCCAGGCCAGGCTTATCCCGCTGGCAAGAACTCCAAAGTAGGCAATGCCCACCCATATCAGGTATGCCGCGGCGAGAAGGCAGATCAGTTGTGTCGTCTGTCGCACCGGCCAAAGTGCGAGTGCGACCATGGCCGCAGCACCTGCATACCAGACGATCTGCATTGGCCAGATGGCGGCGTTGCCTCGCGCGAAGGTCGCCAGGAACTGGTTCAGCGGCGTGTGCGGGTACGGGTGGACGATGAAGATCGCGTACGTGACAAGCGTGGCAACAACCGCGACCACCAAGCCGATCCCTTCAATCCAGAGCCGACGTACCGGGATGGAGTCCGGTGCTCCACCACGCTCTCCTGGGGTGTCGAGGTCGGTTCTCGGCGTAGCCCGCTGTGCTGGCAATTCAAAGGATGTGCGCTCGAACTTGGTAGACATGGTACACCTCTGGTGAGATAGCTATCCGGTCCGTCCTGGACGGCGACTGCCACGTGCAGTGACTGCTCACATGAGGCATTCTTCCTCACCTGGAAGCGCTGCATCCAGCCACTCGGACGCCATCAGTCTCTCGTGTCGGAAGGAAACGCCAGGAGAATCACATGGCCGTCTCAATACGGAACGTCACTATTACAAGCCCGTCAACGTACACACTTGTCGGACGGGCGGCAACGATGACCCCATGGGACTTTCGTTCCTCAGCTCAATTCTGGTGCCTGCTCAAGCACCGAGCGCCGCCCGCTGAGCCACCGAGATCGCCCCGCAAACGAGGCGAAGCGCCAGGCGAGGTAGTGGCGAGTGCGCACCCGTACGAGGATCGTAACTACCCGCCATCATGCCTGCGTCACATTGGATCGGCCTTCCCGTCACGACTTGCTCTCACTCCTGTCAACATCATATTGGACTGACTACTGGCCGCTCTCAAACAACCTTGCGCAGGCCAACACTCATGATGTTGGTTGCGGCCAGTACGAGCCCGGCACCCAGCATGACACCACCCACGCGCAGTGGCCAGACCCAGCCACTAGCCAGCCACAAGACCGCAAGAGGCAGTCCCAGATTGATGAGCCAGAACGTGGCAACAGTCCAATGTCCGTGCAGCAGATCACGCATCAACGGCACCTTCTGGCGGCCGACCAGTGGTCCAAAGCGCGTATTCCAGATCAGAAATGGCACGATCTTGTACAGGTAGCCGATGGTGCTCTGGCCCAGCCAGCCCACTAGCACCGCAAGACCCAGCGCTGCCAGGATCGGAGGGCGCGTCCAATGCGCAAGCGCGACGACAACCGCACTGGGCATGACCACGGCAAGATAGGCCACCGCGACGATACCGTGCCACTGCGTGATATCGAGCACATGGCGCCGCCGCAAACGCACCATTCGCGTGTAGTCATAGGCGAATAGCCAGACTGCGGTGATCAGGAGTATTCCGGCCGCAAGTGTAAGCGGTGGCCAGTCGCAGGCGAACGAGATGGCCAACCCGATGAGGCTCAAGTTGAGGAGGACGAAGACAATGGCTCCAATTTGGTCGTCGTGTCCGTGCGCAAGCGCGAACATGCGCCCTAACTGATAGGAAACACCCATCACCATCATGCTCAGCCAGCCAGCCACGCCGATGGTGATATGTACGAGCAACAGACGATGCGCGCCGGCCCCGAGAAAGCCGAACTGGAGGTTGAGGGCGGCGGTCAGTCCCAGGGCGACGACAGTGCAGAGGTAGACCAGCGCCGCGATCAGGTAGCGCATCGTTAGGGGTCGGGCGGTGGCGTGCGCGAGGGTCAGGCCAAGCACCACTACATACGCCGTCACGGCGACAATGATGCAGGCGCCGCCGACAGCGAGTAGCCAGGGGCGCATCCACCAGAATCCAGCGAGGAGCAGCACCACACCGACCAGATAGAGAAGGAACTGCACGCGTACCAGTCCGCTCGCGCGCAACGGCGTCACGACGATCACCGGAACCAGTTGCAACGATGCACCCATGATGATCATGGTCAGCCACCCCAATGTGGCGATGTGCACCAGTGTCAGCACGTGGGGAAGATCCGGCGCCAGCAGCGCATCTGGCGCGACCCAGGGCAGCAGCACGCCAAAGAAGGCGGCACCGCACACGCCGGTGAGCAGATAAGGAAGTGGTACCGAGAGTGGCACCCCTCCGCGTGGGCTGGTATGTATCTGTCCGACCACTGATGAGGGCCCGGTGCGTGATGGCGCGCTGGAAGGATCCATCGTGGCTTCGTCCTTTACCTGCGGGTGCAAGGGCATCAGCCCTGGGTGAACCGCACCACCCACTCATCGCTCGCCACGCATTCGGTCTCATGTGCGAATCCGCGCTCCCCGAGCACGGCATAGAGCGGCACGGGCTCGAATGGCGCGACGATGACAAGCGACTGGCCAGGCTGGAGGTGTGCGGCTGCCTCCAGGATGTGCATCAATGGATCACCCCCGCTGGCCAGTTCCGACCGCACATCCAGTGTACGTGTCGCTGAGTCCTTCCAGGCAGTCGATTGATCACTCATAGTGGTATGTGCCTCTCTAGAGCTACGAACAGAGCCAGCCGCGAAGTGCGTGGCCGGCACGTTTTCCGGGTGCGCGCGCCTCTGTGCGTGCGATGCTGTCTCGAACCTACCTCTGTGCCTAAGACGGTACAATGCAGTAGTTGGCGGAACAGCGACTTAGGTCGCACCTGCCCGTCGATCGGGCCAAGGCGAGACTGGGATAGCTAAACCGCGGTCAATGACCAGAAAGTTCGAGAGAGATAGCGATGGCCGTCGAACTGGAAGCGTTACGAGCGGTGCCCATGTTTGCTGCTCTGGGGCCGGATGATCTGCGCCATGTCGCGGGGATGGCCGTCGAGCGTAACTACGACCGAGGCGACATCATCCTGCTGGAAGGCAGCCGGGCTAGCGCGCTGCATTACGTGCGCGCGGGACTTGTCAAGATCTTCAAAACCTCGCCCGATGGCAAGGAGCAGGTGTTACGTCTGATCGCTCCCGGCCACACCTTCAACGACGTGCCAGCCCTGGACGGTGGCCCAAATCCAGCGAGCGCGGCGGCCGTGGAGCCCAGTGTGGTCTATGCGATTGGCAGTACGCAATTGCGCCAGCTGATTTTGGAGCGACCGGCGGTTGCGGCGGCGGCAGTGCGCACGCTGGCCGATGCCCTGCGACACATGGTGGCACTGGTCGAAGTCCTCTCATTCCGGCATGTGGCCGCGAGGGTGGCGAAGATCGTGCTGGATCAGGCGGAATCGGAGCCATCCGCACGGCATGCCCACCGGCTGACCCAGCAGGAGATGGCGGCGATGGCTGGCACGGCACGTGAGATGGTGGGGCGCGCGCTCAAAGAGCTAGAGGCGGCTGGGGCGATCGAGATGCGACGCGGGCAGGTCGTGGTCCTCAACCTCGACCGCCTGCGCATGCTGGCACATGCGCTCTAGGTTGAAGGTCGCGGCGCGGCGCCAATGCGACAAACGTCGCTGTTCCCTGGCACCGCGCGGACCATACTGGTTGTAGACATACGTCCCCACCAGTAAAGGAGCACCCCGCATGAGCGAAGTACGCGAAGCCATTCACCACCATCACCAGGAATTGATCGCACAGCTGACCACACAGGTTGACGCACTCCGTCAACGCCACGCCGATGCTGACGGCAGCGCCCTGGTGGAGTTCTTGAAGTCTGAGCTCCTGCCCCACGCGGCGGGCGAGGAGCGGTATCTGTATCCAGCACTGGATCCGGTCATCAAGGAGCATGGTACTCCGACGGCGACCATGTGCGTCGATCACGAGTTTATCCAGAAATATGTGCGCCAGATCGAAGCGCTGTCCTCTTCGCTGGCACACGCCCCCGAAAGCGAGCGTGCGACACTCCAAGAAAACCTGTATCTGCTCACACTGCGGCTTGAGTCTCTCCTGGAGGTCCACCTGGAAAAGGAGGAGCGCGTCTACCTGCCACTGTTTGAGCGCTTCGTTGCGGAGCCAGAGCAGCAACGCATTCTGGCCGGTATGCACGACACACCGGCAGAGGCACAGGCGGAGCCGCTGAAGGCCAGCATGCACCAGCCGCTGGACGTGCGCGACGTGCCGCCAGCCCAGCGACATCCTATGATCTTTGCGCGTTTCGATGCGCTGCCGTTGGGTGGCGACTTCGTTCTGGTGAACGACCACGATCCCAAGCCGCTCTATTTCCAGCTCAAGTTCGAGTTCGCGGGCCAACTTGTTTGGGACTATCTGGAGGAGGGCCCTGAGGTGTGGCGGGTGCGAGTCGGCAAGGAGGCATAACATTGGCGTTGACCGCCGCGGCGGCGCGCACAGCGGAGAGGCCACGGCAGATGCCGCGGCCTCTTGGCGCCGGCTAGGCGCTGGCGCTGGACTTCTGGCTAAACACGAGCCTTGTGAAAGTGGTCGGCGTTGATGTGAATGTAGTTGCGCCATTGAGCAGGCACGGCGCTCTCCTCGAAGATCGCAGTCACAGGACAGGCCGGCTCGCATGCGCCGCAGTCGATGCACTCATCCGGGTTGATGTAGAGTTGGTCGAAATGGTCGTACTCCGCTTCACCTTGCGCGGGATGAATGCAATCCACCGGGCAGACATCGACGCATGCGCCGTCCTTCACCCCGATGCAGGGTTGGGTGATCACGTAGGTCATGAGTTCGGTTTGCTCCTCGCCGTACGGCGACTCTCGGACTGGATGCCTGGCGTCAATGGGGCATGCACCGTGAGGCATGCTGTCCTGTGCTCTCAGGCTTGTCCTCTCGTATATCGTGCTTCGCCGCGCTTATACTCGGCTGTGACATAAGTCTCACAGTTCGGACCGCCTGCTACTTTCATGTGACCGGCAAATTTCACCGTCCGGGGGTGCTACGGGTCCGAACGTTTAGGGAAGAGCGCGGGCCATAGGTTCATGGCGAGACAGATACCGAGGGCCAGACCAATCGGGCCAGAGAGACCGAAGGCGGCGGTACCCCAGGCACTGGGGCTTGCGCCTAGCGATGCCAAAGCGGGAGCAGCCAGCAGTGACACGACGCGCAGGAACGCGGCGGCATTCCCCAGCCAGAGCGTTGCCGTGACCAGCTTGGACGTGCGAATGTGCCCGCCTGAGAAGCCAGGAATCAGGCGCGGGGCTACACCACAGAGTAACAATACGATAAAGCCAATCGCCAGGCTGTGGCGCGCCGCATCCAGACTTACCGGCAGCAATCCCCCTAGCGCCAACGCGATGCCATCGATCACCAGCAGCACTCCCCCCAGGATCGCCCAGAGAAAGGCGCTGACGATCAGTGCCACAAACGGCCCATAGGTGGTGCGTTCAATGGCCACACGGCTGCGGTAGGCGCGTGCGGCAAGTGCCGGAGTGGGGGCCAGTCGCATGACGCGCGGCGGCAAGCGGCCACGCGTGCGCATCAAGCGCAGAAACATCCCCACTACGGCGATCAGGGCCCCACCGCTGAGCAGCATGCCAAGACCACCCGCCACGCGGGTCCAGGCGGTGGCGGTCAAGCCGCCCAGGGTGCCGACGCACAGCAAGAGGACACCACTCTGATAGATGGCCGCCAGCGGCCACAGCGCCTGGCGCGGAAAGGCATCCAGGCCAGCGTACATCGGGAGCGCGCGTGCCGACATGGCCAGCGCCATAGGCACGAGAAAGCCGAGCAATCCCAGCGTGACATTGAGATCGTCGCCAGGACCAGGTACCAGCCCAGTGTGAGCGCTGGCCGTGAGGAAGCAGTTTGCCAGATTGACACAGGCTGCCGCGCTAAGCGCGATGATCGCTCCCGCCACGAAGGGGAGTATTCCCCACAGAGCGGGACGCGCCCGCAGTGGCACGCCAGCTCGTCCGGTTGCCAGCAGCAGCCCGACCGCCCAGACCAGCGCCACGCATTCGAGCACGCCGCTGGCGACCAGGAGCGCGCGCCAGAAGACGGCGTCCGTGAGTGCGACGAGTGGCTGACTCAAGGTGCGCATCACCAGTGCGGTGGCCATTCCAGCAAGAATCCAGGGGATTCCCCAGGCTCCTATCAACGGGGCGCCGCGCAGGCGCGGCAGAAAATACAAGGCCACGCCCAGCACAAAGAGACCAATCCAGCCATAGATCTGGAGCTGACCATGTGCCTGGGCCAGCGCAAGCCACCAGGCGCCAAGGGGCAGGCGCAGCGCCTGAGTCACGGTGAGAATGCTGGCCAGCACGAGGCCGCCACCCGCGCCGAGTATGAGGGCCGCTGCCAGCATGGGCGCGACATCCGCGAATGGGCGCTGGTGACGAACCACGCGCTTCAGTTGCGTGGTCGATGGCGGGGTAGATGCCACGGTGCCCTCCTCGAGGTCAGAGCGCAAAGCTGGCGTGGAGTCCAGGCCGCTCGACACGAAACCCCAGACGCTGAAGCGCCTGCGCCAGTGTGGCGCGCTGCGCGTCCTCGCCATGCACAAGGAAGGTAGTAACTGGTGTCCCACTCGTGCGATGCCAGGTGAGCAGCTCGTGTTGATCGGCATGTGCCGAAAAGCCGCCGATGGTATACACGCGAGCCGCCACCCGCACCTCTTCACCGAAAATATTCACATATCGCTGGCCGTCGATAATGCGCCTGGCAAGCGTTCCTTCTGCCGCGTAGCCAACGAACACGATACTGCTCTCCTCGCGCCAGAGATTGTGCCGCAGATGATGCAGTATCCGTCCACCGGTCGCCATGCCTGATCCGGCCATAATCACCGCGCCTCCGCTCACCTGGTTGATTGCCATCGACTGCAGGGTGTCGCGGGTAAAGTGCACTCCAGGCAGAGTGAACGGATCGTGATCATCGCTGAAGAGCGCTTGTGTCCTGGCATTGAGGCACTCGGGGTGCCGCCGAAAGATGTCCGTCGCCGAGATGGCCATGGGCGAATCCAGATACACGGGAAGATGGTACGGGAGGTCCTGGTGCTCCACCAACTCACGCAAGCAATAGAGCAGATCCTGCGCGCGCTCCAACGCAAACGTTGGGATGACAATATTGCCGCCACGTTTCAACGTTTCAGCAATCGCCTGCTTGAGTTCCTGTACGGAAGCCTCCACAGATTGGTGGACGCGATCGCCATAGGTGCTTTCCATCACGACAAAGTCTGCCTGTGGCGCCGGTGACGGCGGGTTCACGATGGGCTTGCCACGATTGCCCAGGTCGCCAGAGAACACGACACGACGGTGCTCTCCTTGCTCTTCAATGTCCAGGAGTATCCACGCTGACCCCAGAATGTGCCCCGCATCGCCGAACGTAGCGCGAATACCTGGGCAAAGCTGGAGCGCATGCTGATAACGCGCCACGCGTCCGAAGCGTTCCATGGCATCGAACACATCAGGCACATCGAATGCCGGTTGTAATGGCGGATCACCGTGTCGCCGGTGGTGGCGGCCCGCGCGTCGCGCCTCCTCGACTTGCAGCCCAGCCGCATCCATGAGGACCAGCCGCGCCAGATCACGCGTCGCCGCGGTCGCGAAGATTTCTCCGCGAAAGCCGTGCTTCACCAGCAGTGGCATACGCCCACAGTGATCGAGATGGGCATGTGTGAGCAGCAGATAGTCTACCTGGCGCGGATCGAAGCCGAAGTCATTGGTGTATTGCTCCGTCGTGGTGTCTGCGCCCTGGAAAAGACCGCAATCAACCAATATGTGCTTGCCACGCGCGAACAGCAGATGACACGAGCCGGTCACGCCTCCCGCCGCGCCATGAAACGTGAGTTCCATCTGCATCCTCCGCCTGCGTAGATAGCGCGAAAGGCCATTGAACGATCCCCCTCCGGCGCATTTTATGACACACTCTGCCTGGTGAGCGCTGGCCGCCCCCGGTTACCTCACACTGCGCGACGCGTCCGCTCGCCATGCCGTTCACTTCGACCACATCAGTTATCGCGCTCAGCTCATGCCTGGCTCCAGGCCCAATCGCGCACCTCGGGCAGATCGGCGTCATGCTCACGGATGTAGCTTTGGTGTGCCGCGAGGCGCTCTTCAAATTGGTCGATGATAGCTCCCGCTTTGGAGCGAAGCCGTGTCGCATGGCGCAAGACCAGAATCGCGAGATGATACCGGCTCACCTCATTCCGCACAACCATGTCGAACGGAGTGGTCGTAGTCCCTTCCTCATTGTAGCCACGTACGTGGAAGCGCTGGGGATTGGGCCGGTGATGAATCAACTCATGGATCACGCGCTGATATCCGTGGAAGGCAAACACCACTGGCGCTGTTTCGGTGAACAATTCGATGAACGCCTGGTCGTCGAGTCCGTGTGGGTGGTCACGGTGCGACTCCAGCGCGAACAGATCCACGATATTCACCACCCGCACACGCAACTCGGGGATCGTCTGGCGTAACAGCCATGCCGCCGCCAGCGTTTCTTCGGTGGGCACGTCGCCCGCGGCCGCCAGCACTACATCCGGCTGCCCAGCGTCGTTACTGGCCCACTCCCATGCCGACGCGCCACGGGCACAGTGCTGCTCGGCTGCGGGCATGTCCAGCCACTGCGGATTCGGTGCCTTCGACACGACGATGAGGTTGATATAGTTGCGGCTGCGCAGACAGTGATCCGCTACCGCAAGCAGGGAGTTGGTGTCGGGCGGCAGATAGATGCGAACCACCGAGCTCTTCTTCGTCAGCAAGGTGTTGATGAACCCGGGCCCCTGGTGGCTGTAGCCGTTGTGGTCCTGACGCCAGGCGTGTGACGTGAGCAGGAAATTGAGGGAGGCAATCGGCTGCCGCCAGGCCACCTCGTGGGCCAGCTTGAGCCACTTGGCATATTGCGTCACCATTGAGTCCACAATCGTGGTGAACGCTTCGTAACATGCGAACATGCCGTGGCGCCCGGTCAGCAGATAGCCTTCGAGCCAGCCCTCACAGGTGTGCTCACTGAGAAGTTCCATGACCCGCCCACTCCGTGAGAGAAACTCATCAGTTGCCAGCAGGGGCCACAGAAATGGACGCGCCGTCTCCTCGAAGATCGCTTGTAGCCGGTTGGATGTCGTCTCGTCGGGGCAAAAGAGCCGGAAACTGCCTGCGGGATCGTTTGCGGCAAAGACGTCACGCAGGTATTTCCCCAGTTCGCGCGTTGCCTCCGCTTTCACCTCACCTGGCTTCGGCACCGCCACGCTGTAGTCGGCGGCGTTGGGCAGCTTGAGTGGAACCAACACCTGTCCGCCGTTGGCGCGCGGATTCTTGCCGAGTCGCAGATCGCCTGCCGGGCAAGTCGCCGTCACTTGTGGCACCGGCTTGCCCTGAGCGTCAAAGAGTCTCTCTGGATGGTAACTCTTCAGCCACGCTTCCAGCGCTTTCAGATGTTCGGGATTGGTCGCGGGGTCGGCGATAGGCACCTGATGCGCATGAAAGGTTCCTTCAATGGGCACTCCATCCAGCGTGCGCGGGCCCGTCCAACCCTTGGGCGTCCGCAAGACGATCACCGGCCAGCAGGGGCGCACCACAGCCTCGCCCTGGCGCGCACGCCGCTGTACCTGCTGGATCTCGTCGTAGGCCCAGTCCAGCGTGATCCACATGAGCTGATGCACCGTATCGGGGTCGTCGCCTTCTACGAAGCGTACCTGGTAGCCATAGCCCTGAAAGAGATGCGTCAGTTCGTCATCGCTCATCCGGGCCAGAATCGTGGGCCCCGAAAGCTTGTAGCCGTTCAGATGCAGGATTGGCAAGACAGCGCCATCGGTAACCGGATTCAGGAACTTATTGGAGTGCCACGCGGCGGCCAGCGGCCCGGTTTCGGCTTCGCCGTCGCCCACCACACAGGCAACGATCAGGTCTGGGTTGTCGAATGCCGCGCCGTAGGCGTGTGCCAGGCTGTATCCGAGTTCGCCGCCCTCATTGATCGTTCCGGGAGTAGATGGACCAACATGGCTCGGCAGCCCACCGGGCCAGGAAAACTGGCGTACCAGTCGGTTGACGCCAGGCTCGTCCCGGCTCAGATCTGGGTAATATTCTCCGAGGGTGCCTTCCAAATATGTCTCTGCCAGAATCGCGGGCGCGCCGTGGCCAGGTCCAACGACAAGCAGCACGCTGGCATCAGTGTCTTGGATCAGACGGTTCAGCTGCGAGTAAATCAGCGTCAGTCCTGGAACAGTACCCCAATGCCCGAGGAGGCGTGGCTTGATGTCAGCTGGTCGCAACGGCTCGCGGAGCAGCGCGTTGCGCTGCAGGTAGATTTGCGCCGCCGCCAGATAGTTTGCGGCTTGCCACTGTGCCTGCACATCGCGCAGGCGTTCGCTACCGCTCGGTTTGACTTTGCGAACCGGTGTACTGCGCGCCATGGCGTCTGCCCTTTCGTGGCTCGCGTTTGCGCGAGCCGACTTCAGTGTGCCTCGACGTATCGTTGACGTTGTCGCAAGGCGGCGGCGGTGTGGCGCGCGATCATAAGTTCTTCGTTGGTCCGCATGACCCGAACCGCCGTCGGGCTGTCATCGCGCGAGATCAGGGGAGCATTGACCTCGTTGCGGGCTGGATCCAGCGCGATACCGAGGAACTCCAGGCCCGCGCAAACGCGCGCCCGAATGGCGGGAATGTGCTCGCCAATGCCAGCCGTGAAAATCAGCGTATCGATCCCGCCCAGCACGGTCGCCAGGGAACCTAGAAACTTCCTGGCCTGGTAGCAGAACAACGCGATAGCGGTCACGGCCTGCGCATCCACTGTTTCCTGACGCAGCAATTCCCCCATGTCACCGCTGCTCCCCGACACGCCGAGGAGCCCCGCCTGGTGACTCACGAGACGGCGAACTGTCGCTGGATCAAGTCCCAACTCCTCGATGGCGTACAGAATCACGCCGGGATCCAGGTCGCCCGAGCGGGTGCCCATCACGAGGCCACCGGTCGGAGTGAATCCCATTGTCGTGTCGATACTTCGCCCGTCAAGCACCGCCACCATGCTGGCGCCGTTGCCCAAATGCGCGATGATGATTCGTCCGTTGGCTGTACCGTCACCGCTCGCCTGGCACAGCGCCGACACAATGTATTCGTACGACAAACCATGAAAACCATAGCGCACGATGCCGGCATCGGTGAGCCGCTTGGGGAGCGCGTAGTGTTTTGCGACCGCGGGCATCTGGTGGTGAAAGGCTGTGTCAAAGCAGGCGACCTGTTGTGCGTCCGGAAGTGCCTGCTCGATCGCGTGGATGGCGGCGATCTGGTGTGGCAGGTGCTCAGGTGCGAGTGGTGTCAGGCTGGTGAGTGTGGACAGCATTTCCTCTGAGATGGGGGTAGGTTGGGTGAACCAGGTGCCACCGTGGACCACTCGATGCCCCACCGCATCGAGATGTCGGAGTTGAGCCTCAGCAATGATCCAGTTCAGCAGCCGCCGCACGGCTGCCCCATGATCGGGCAGAACAAGGGTTTCCTCGATCACTGGCTGACCTTGACCATTCACCACCGAGAATCGCCCGCTTGTGGTCCCAATCCGCGTCATGCTTCCGACGATCACCAGCCGTTCGGTGTCACCCATCGAGTAGATGGAGCATTTGAGACTCGACGACCCAATATTAATCGTCAGGATCAGCGGCAAGCTCTGTCCCTCCGTTTTCCCTCGCGCCGTAAGGTCCCACACGGCAGGATATTCGTGGTGTTCGACTCTCCCCAGTAGTCGCAAAGTGCATACCAGAGTGAGCACGGAGGACACACGTCGCTCGTTGCGGTCGGGGCGCGTTCCCTCTGCCAGTGGTCATACGTGGCTTCACGACATGACCGTTCATCGGGTGATTCCACTACGGCCCGCGCGCAGGGCATTGAGGATCACCAGCACGTCTATGCCCTCCTGCAGGATCGCTCCGGCCGCGGGCGGAATGAAGCCCAATGCGGCGAATACCATGGCCAGCAGGCTGAGACCCATGCCGATCCAGATGCCCTGGATGGCAACCCGCATCACCCGACGACCCAGGCACAGCGCCGCCGGCACCTTCAGAATATCGGTCGAAAGGAGAATGGCGTCGGCTACCGCTGAGGTGGCTGAGAGCCCATGCGCGCCCAGCGCCAATCCAACGCTGGCCGCGGCCAGCGCGGGAGCATCGTTGATTCCATCTCCCACCATCAGTACAGAATGTCCCTGCGCCTGAAGGCCCTTCACCACCTCCACCTTCTGTGCGGGGAGGCAGTGCGCCACCACGCGGTCGATGCCCGCGGTGCGACCGATCTGTTGTGCGACCGTCGCGCCGTCACCAGTCAAGAGCACCGTTTGTGTAATGCCGGCCGCTTTCAGCTCTGGCACCAGTCGCGCCAGGTCGGGCCGAGGGACGTCCGCGAAAACCAGCAGGCCAACTATCTGCCGATCGAGTGCAATGAAACTCACGATCTGCCCCCGAGCGGTGCGCTGTTCGCGATCAGTCAGCAGTGGCTTGGGCAGCGCGATGTCGAGCGAGCGCATGAAGGTACGATTGCCGATGGCCACCTCGATCGATGACTCATGCTCCTGGCTCCTATTGACGACATCAGTGGAGCGGTCCACACGCGCGCGGATGCCTTTGCCCAACGTTTCTTCAAATGCGGTCGCGGGAAGCAGCGACAACGTGCGCTCCTGTGCCGCCGCGACAGCGGCGCGTGCCAGAATGTGGGCCGAGAATTGCTCGGCTGAGGCGACCAGACGCAGCAGCGTGCTGGCGTCGTAGATCCCGCTGGCAGGGCAGCCATCCGCTGCACAGGGCAGGGCGCCGACGACGCGTGGGGTGCCCAGTGTCAGGGTGCCGGTCTTGTCGAAGATGGCCACATCCACAGCACCCAGTTGTTCGATGGTCGCGCCGCTCTTCACGATGAGGCCCTGCCGGGCCGCCACATCGATCCCGGTCATAATGGCGATTGGGGTTGCCAGAATCAGGGGACAGGGCGTGGCGACCACCAGCACTGCCAGGGCGAACAGGCTATCTCCCGACAGCAGCCAGGCCGCCGCCGCCATGCCGACGGCAACCAGGGTGAACCAGGCGCCGTAGCGGTCGGCCAGTCGGTGGATAGGAGCTCTTTGCCGCTGTGCCTCCTCTACCAACCTCACGATCTGGGCGTACTGGCTTTCGGCGCTGCGCCTGGTCGCTCGCACCTCGAGTATGCGGTCCAGGTTGACGCTGCCAGACATCACGAGGCCACCGATTTCCTTCGTGACCGGCACCGGCTCACCGGTCAGATCGGCTTCGCTGACGCTGGATGTCCCGCCGCTTACGACGCCATCCACGGGGATCAACTCGCCCGGCTTCACGACGATCCGCGAGCCTGGTTCGACACTGGTCGCGGGGATGTCGACGAGCTGGTCTTCCAGCCAGATATGCGCTGTCCGCGGCGCACGCTCCGCCAAGGCCGACAGCGAGCGGCGGGCCCTCTGGAGCGCATAGGCTTCGAGCGCCTCGCCGCCCGAAAGCATGAGCACCACGATGGCGCCCGCGAGATACTGATGTAGCAGCACCGATCCGACGATGGCCAGCACGGCGATCAGGTCGACTCCGAACTCGCGGTGGAGGAGCTGGTGAGCGGTTTCCCACAGGAGTGGTGCGCCACCCATCACGATGATCGCTAGCAACCCCCACTGTGCCAGCACGCTCAAGCCAGTCAGCCAGAGCACTGCCGACAGCAACAGCAGCGTCAGCGCCACCAACGGGATGGGATAGCGCAACAGCGAACGCTGGATGCGAATCCGCCAGGACTCTGTGACAGCGGAAGACTCTTCGCCACTGCGCTGCCCGTTGCTGGTTTTTGTCGGCACGGCGGCCAAGCGCATCGCGTCGGTGGTCGAGTTGGTGATCGTCGTGTCGCGAGACGTGCCAACCATGCCATGCCTGCCTTTCCACGTAACAATTCGCGTGCACATAACTACGGAGAAGACCTAACGCGATGCGCTGGTCTTCCCGATGTACGAGGCATTCGCTGGCGAAGATGCTGTTCGCACCTCAGACCATACGAGTGAGGCCACTCAATGACGTCACAGCCGCACCATTGACGATCACGCGCGCGTCACAACGCGGTCCGCATCTTGTGGGCGTTCTGGCTGCGCGCTCGCATCGAGCCGCGCGCACATATCCTCGAACGCGGACGCGTCAATTTCACCCTTGGCATAGCGCTCGCGCAGGATATCAAGCGCATCTGCGTGTGGCGGAGTGGCGGACGACGCGGGTGGGTGGGATTCCGTCTGTGCCCGGCTGATCCATCGCACGATGGCCCAGGTCGCCAGACCCAGGAACAGCGTCCAGAAGACGATGCCCAGCACCATCATTCCTATTGGGGGCCACCACGCGTAGTCAAATCCCCACATCATAGTCGGCCTTTCTTTCCTCTTCTCTCAGTGACTGGCGGTCGCTGGCCGCCGCCTTTGAGAGTGTAGTGCAGGGATATCTCGCGGCGATCACAAGAACTCGGTGCGCGATCACAACCGCCTAGCGTACCGGCGCGCAGTGTCTGAAACAGGTTCGGGTGTTCCATACTCGGGTGTGGCCAGTCCAGTTTTGGCATCTGAAGTACCTTTTGCCAGTGGTCAGATGCGCTGCTATTGAGCCCCATGTGACTGGAGTGTGACACTTTCGGACCTGGCAGTGATTGCGGCGTGATCCGGCCCTGGCAGACTCTGGTACAGCACCGTTGTCAGATCATTCACCCAGGAGGAAGACGCAATGAGCACCATCCTAACTCCACCGCATCATGATCCACAAGTCGATGACCTGCATTCCACTACTACTGCTACTCCACATTTGCCAGATACTCCCGCCGTCTCAGACGTAGCTCCACAACATCCCCAGGTGCAACACGTTTCGCATGGCGCAATCATCGGCGGTCGGGGTGTGGCTTCCCACAATACCGCTATCAATTGGTGGCAGGGCATTCCAACGGGCGGACGGCGGGTGATCACGCAGGTGCTCTTCACCATTCTCGTCGTGGTCATTCTGCTGCCGCTGGCCTCGCTGACGGGGCTGTTGAGTTTCGGTAGTTCCCACACATCGGGTGGACCAGTGAGCGGCACCACAGTAACTCCGGCGCAGCACGTGAATGTCCCGGCACACCAGACCTATAATGCCCAACCTCCCGTGTCGCCTTCTGGCGCTACAGTCGAATTGAAACTGGTGACGGAGGAGAAGCTCATATCGATTTCTCCCACAGTCGCCTATCATGCCTGGACGTTCAATGGCACCGTACCTGGGCCGATCTTGCGCGTACGCCAGGGGCAGACTGTGCGGTTTACGCTCATCAATTCGAGCAACATGCCGCATTCGATTGACTTCCACGCCGCACAGACCCCCTGGAACGTAAATTACCAGCCGGTGGCTCCCGGCAAATCGTTCTCCTTTACCTGGAAGGCCAACTATCCCGGCATCTTCATGTACCACTGCGGGACTCCGCCAGCGATGGTCCACATGGCCAACGGCATGTATGGCGCGATCATCGTGGATCCCGCCGCTGGCTGGGATGCGGCCCAGGAGTATGTGCTGGTCCAGAGTGAGTTCTATGCCCAGCAGGACGCCGATGGCACCTATTCCCTGAACGGTACCAGCATGATGAACGCCATGCCGAACTTTGTGACCTTCAACGGGTATGTCAACCAGTACAAGGACAGTCCCCTGACCGCCAATCCCGGACAGAAGATTCGACTGTTTATCGTCAATGCCGGGCCGTCGCTGTTCTCGGCCTTCCATGTCATCGGGGGGATCTTCAGTGATGTCTATGTCGATGGCAATCCCGCCAATCACTTGCAGGGTGATCAGACTGTCACCGTGCCGCCTGGTGGGGGAGCCGTCGTCGAGCTGACCATCCCGGATGCCGGCCTCTATCCCTTCCTGACGCACTCCTTCTCAGGTGCGGACATGGGCGCTATCGGGGTGCTAAAGGTCGCGCCGTAGGACGACACGGCCCACGCCACACTGGATCCGAACCGCCGATGCATGAGCTGAGCACGCAAACCAGCGAGCAATTGCTCGCTGGTTTGCGCTGTTTATCAGCGCGCTTCCCTGCAAGTGGAACCAGCGCTCGCTCCAACTGGCCTGCTTGGCTCGCGTCGCCAAAGAGACACACTATCGGGTTTCCCGCATAAGACAAGACGATGCCAGCCGTCAAAACGCGAGGCGGTGTGCTCTCCCTGCGCCCGTACGCGCAAGTTCTGGGCAGGATCTGGACACATGTCCACAGTCGAGCGATGATAGACAGGCATCGAGAGCCTCCGGTCTGGAGCGAACGGACCCACGTGGCGCCTGTTGGAAAGCGGCCTCGCGCTTTGAGCAACATGTCTTCACCCGTGCGACGCGTCCGATCCGCACAGTGGCCAAGGCCGCGATCTTCTTCCTCAAAGTCTTTCCGATGCTGCCATCCCGACCGGTTGATTGGGTGACGAAGCTCCCGCTAATTGAGAAGGTGAGGTATCCGACGCGTCTTGGCCAGGCAGAAGGCGATCTCTATCGGCCATCGGCAAGCGGTCCACATCCTGGCGTCGTGGTGTGCCTCGGTGTCGTTCCTTTCGGCGTCGATCATCCGCAGGTCGCGATCCTGGGGAAAGCGTTAGCGCGCTCAGGTTTCGCCGCTCTGCTCTACTGGTCGCCTGCGATGCGGGACTTCCGCCTTGATCCAGAGGACATCGAGAATATCGCGCTGGCATATCGGTGGCTCAATGATCAACCGTACGTTGACCCTTCGAGAAGCAGCCTGCTCGGCACGTGTGTGGGAGCCGCCTTCGCCCTGATGGCGGCTGCCAACCCCCTCATTCGGGATCGCGTCGCCTTCGTTGGTGCATACGCGCCCTATTCCTCGATGTGGACGTTCGCACAGGACATCGCCAGCGCCACGCGGCCCTGCGGAGACGGGCGTGAGCCGTGGCGGGTCGATCCGCTGACGCGCAAGGTCTTCGTCCATTCCTTGACCGCTTTGCTGGAACCAGGCGAAGCAGAATGGCTGCGAAACGTGTTCGCCAATGAGAGTGGACATCTCGACCGTCGCGACCTGTCAGCGGATGGCCAGGCGGTCTATCCCCTGTTCACTGCTCTGGACGAAGATGAGGC
>DASYGC010000211.1:0-4266 GCA_036000225.1 Ktedonobacterales bacterium
GTCGAGTCGAGTCGTCGGTCGTCGAGATCACGTTGGGTGGAGAGACCGCCGAGGTTTGAACGGGTCGCCGCTCGCGGACTTCAGCGGGTGATGAGATGATCGAGCGATAGCACCTGCAACACGGTTGGCTGCCGCACCCCCATCCGCAACAGGGATGGCATGAGGACCGGCCCGAGGGCCTCCCGAATCCAGCGCTCCTGGGCCTCTTGCGTCTCCCACACCTCGATCACTTGATAGCCCCCAGGGATCGCACCCGAGGCATGGGCGATGAAGCCGGGGTACAACTTCAGCTGTTCGGACAGCGCGTCAATGTGCTGCCCAATCTGTTCCGCGGTGACGCCTAGAAGTTCTGAACGTGACAAGATCGCCATAGGCTCGCCTCCTTTTTCTGGCCCCGGCACACGCGCTCGTCGCCGCGGGTTTCGATGTCTCAAGTGTGCCTGAACGCCGGCCCCGCCACCAGACGCAACCCACACATCCACCCACGCATCCACCCACGCAAACAGGTCGGCCGGGTGATATCATGCGGACGTAGAGTCGGCGCGGCGCCGCGGTCGCCGCATGCCGGCTAGTGCCGCGCGCGAGGGAGGGGGCGCCATGGCGGACGAAGCGGGTGCGGGATTCGGCGAACTGCTGCGGCGCCAGCGGCGGGCGGCGGGCCTGACACAGGAGGAGCTGGCGGCGCGCGCGGGGCTCAGCGCGCGCGGCATTGCCGACCTGGAGCGCGGCGCCCGACGTACCCCCCGTCGAGACACCGTTGCCATGCTCGTGCGCGCGCTCGGGGGGGACCCTGAGGACGAGGCGACCTGGCTTGCGGCATCGCGCCGTCCGCCCGCGCAGGCCGTTCCAGCAGCGCGAGCGGACGGCGGTGCGGCGAGCCCGCCCGCTGGCGCGGCTCCAGACGCGAGCGGCGGGACCCAGCAGGCCGCGCCGCGCGACCGGATGCGCCACAATCTGTCCGTCCAGCCCACCCCTCTGCTCGGGCGCGAAGCGGACCTACGGGCGGTCGCCGCCCTCGTGCGGCGTGCGGATGTGCGGCTGGTCACGCTGAGCGGGCCAGGCGGCGTCGGCAAGACGCGCCTGTCGATCGCGGTGGGAGCCGCGCTGCTCGACGACTTTGCTGACGGCGTCTACTTCGTCCGCCTCTCACGCCTGACCGATCCCGCGCTGGTGCTGCCCACCATCGCGCAGACCCTGGGCGTGCGCGAGGCAGGGGGCCAGCCGATCGCCGAGACGCTGCGCAACCACCTGCGCGAAAGTCGCCTGCTGCTGGTGCTGGACAACTGTGAGCAGGTGGCCGCCGCCGGACCGGAGCTGGCCGACCTGCTGGCAGTATGTCCCGCGCTCACGCTGCTGGCGACCAGCCGCGCGGCGCTGCGCCTACAGGGCGAGCATGAGTACCCCGTGCCGCCTCTGGGCGTGCCCCCCATCACAGCGGTCCGGGACTCCGCACGCGCGCCAGAACGTCTGACGGAGTATCCAGCGGCGGCGCTCTTCGTGGAGCGCGCACGGGCGGCCCGGCCGGACTTCGCGTTGACGGCGGCCAATGCGCCGGCGGTGGCGGCGATCTGCGCGCGGCTGGATGGGCTGCCGCTGGCCATCGAACTGGCCGCGGCGCGGGTCAAACTGCTGCCCCCGGCTGCCCTGCTGGCACGGCTGGAGCATGGCCTGGGGATGCTCGCGGGCGGTGCGCGCGATCTGGCCGAGCGGCAGCAGGCGATCCGCAGCACGATCGCCTGGAGTGAGAACCTGCTCGCCACCGAAGAGCGCGTGCTGTTTCGCCGCCTGGCGATCTTCGCGGGCGGCTGCACGCTGGAGGCGGCCGAGCGGGTCTGCGTCGCACCGGAAGGAGTCGAGCCGCTGGGCATTGACCTGCTCGACGGGCTGAGCACACTGGTGGACCAGAGCCTGGTACAACCGCGAGAAGAAGATGGTGAGCCGCGTTTCGGCATGCTGCATGTGATCCGTGAGTATGCTCTAGAGCGGCTGGAGGAGGAAAGCGCATCCGCCGGACGCGCGCCGGAGGCCGAGGCGCTGCGCCGGGCGCACGCGGCGCATGTCATGGCGCTGGCCGAGGAAGCGGAGCCGGAGTTGACTGGGCCGCGGGCAGGGATGTGGCTGAGCCGGCTGGAGCGCGAGCACGACAACCTGCGCGCGGCGTTGGACTGGGCGCGGGAGCGGGGCGAACTGGAAACGGGACTGCGACTGGCGGCGGCCGTCTTCCGGTTCTGGATGGTGCGCGGTCACCTGCGCGAGGGGCGGGTGTGGGTGGAGAGCCTGCTGGCGCTGGAGGCCGAGGAAGCCACTGGGGAGCCGGCCACGGTTGGCGCCCGTGTGGGGGGAGTGCGGGCGCGGGCGCTGCGCGCGGCCGGTGTGCTGGCCCTCTATCAGGGGGATCAGGCCGCGGCGGGGGTCTGGCTCGAGCAGGCGACAGCGCTCGGGCGCGTAGTGGGCGACCCCCTGACGGTGGCGAACGCACTGAGCAGCCTGGGGACCACGGCGATGCACCAGGGCGACCTGGAGCGGGCGGGAGCATGCCTGGAAGAAAGTCTGGCGCTGATGCGTGCGGTGGGCGAGCGGCGAGACATTGCCGCCGTGCAGATTAACCTGGGGATCGTCGTCTATCTGCGCGACGACCTGGAGCGGGCGGAAACCTGCTTTGTGGAGGCGCTGGCGCTCGCGCGCCCAGTGGGCGACCGCGACCTCATCGCTACCGCCCTGGCGAACCTCGCGTCAGTGGCGCTGCGGCTAGGCAACGTCGCTGACGGGGAGACACTGGGACGCGAAGCACTGGCGTTGTACCGCGACCTGGGTGATCCGCGCCGGTGCGCGGTGGGCCTGGAAGGGCTGGCGAGTTCAAGTGGTATGGCGGGGCAGGGGGAGCACGCGGCGCGGCTGCTGGGGGCGGCGGCGGCGCTGCGCGCGGCGGTGGGGGCTCCGCTCCCAGCAAACGAACTGGCGGACATCGAGCAGGCGGTAGCAGAGGCGCGAGCGGCGCTGGGCGAGGAGGCGTGGGCGGCGGCGTTCGCGGCCGGCGAGGCGCTCGCGCTGGAGGCGGCCATCGCCGAGGCGCTGGGTGATGAGACACACACCGTCGCCGTGTCAGACGAGTGACGAGCGGTTGAAACCGGGCGCATACCCATGCGCCCCTACGGCGTTCCGCCACAAAGTCCGCCGTCGCGGACTGCAGAGGTGGTATGACAACCTTGCCACGTGAGGCATGGACCGGGTAGCATGGATGACATGGCAGACGCAATTTTCGCGGAGCCGCGACTCGCCGCGGTCTACGACGCCTTCGATTCCGACCGCTCGGATCTCGATGCCTACACCGCCCTGGTGGACGAGTTCGCCGCTCAGAGTGTGCTCGACATCGGCTGTGGCACGGGAACGCTGGCATGCCTGCTCGCGGCCCGAGGCGTCGCGGTCGTCGCGGTCGATCCGGCCGCGGCATCGCTTGACGTGGCGCGGGCCAAGGTGGGCGCACAGCGTGTGCGCTGGCTACACGGTGATGCCACCAACCTTCCCCCGTTGCAGGTGGACCTCGCGACGATGACCGGGAACGTCGCGCAGGTCTTCCTTTCCGACCAGCAGTGGCAGCAGACTCTTCGTGGGGTCCGCGCGGCGCTGCGACCCGGTGGGCGTATCGTATTCGAAACACGTGACCCAGCGGCACAGGCGTGGCTGGGGTGGAAGCGGGAGACCTCATTCAAACGCGTCGAGGTGCCGGATGTCGGCGCCGTGGAGGGATGGGTCGAGGTGCTCGACGTGCGGAGCAATCTGGTCACCTTCCGACAGACCTATGTCTTCGCGAGCGATGGCGCGGTGCTGACTTCGGACTCGACATTGCGCTTCCGCGGCCGCGACGAGGTTGCCGACTCGCTGCTGGCAGCGGATCTGACGCTAGAGGACGTCCGCGACGCTCCCGATCGACCGGGGCTTGAATTCGTTTTCATCGCCCGCCGTCAGCACTAGCTGGTCATGCCACATCCTGCCGCACCGTCGCGATGTGCGAGCGGGTGAAAGCGCACTGTGACGGAGCATTGCCGAAGGTAGCCCGTGATCTCTGGCTAGCAAGCAGGCCGGAGCCAGTACAGTGCCGAAGGTCATACACTGTGACAAAGCGCCCTCCAACGCAGGCGATACCTGGCGCAGAGGGCGCCGGGGTGAGGAAGCGGCGGACCCGACGAGGGTAGACTACGCGAGTTCGATACATCGTTGACGCCCACGCACCTGACCTCCCGCAGCGCCAAACAGCATCCTTTCCCC
>DASYGC010000212.1:0-3605 GCA_036000225.1 Ktedonobacterales bacterium
TGCCATCCCACGGCGGCGACCTGGCAGTGGACCGCGCTGAATAATACCCTACACTGTACCATACGCCAGGCGTGACACACAAGTTAGCGAGATAGCGGAATCACTCCCGCGGAAACCCCGGCAGGCGCGCCAGCCGCTGAATCTGCTCGAAGTGTTGCGCATCGTGGATCACCGCCAGCATCACCCACCCGCGCTGGCTCAGTGCGCCGAAGAAGATCGAATCGCGCGTAGCATCCAGATCGGCCGTCGGCGCAATCGTGTCAATCTCCGTGAGCATCCGCGCCGTCGCGTCGCGCAGCTCGCTCGCCAGTTGGCTGGCCGCCACCCCCTGGCGCGCCTGGTCGCCCAGTCCCCGTGGCATCCGATCGAAGTGCTCGCGCCGGCCTACCAGCCGCGTCATGTGCAGCAAATACCAGTTCTGCGTGGCGAGCAAATGTGTCAGCGCCTCGCTGGCCGACCAGCGATCGCCTTCGCCCGCCGCGTTTCCACTGCCCGCCGCGGCCATCCCCGTGGACAGCTTGCCGCCCGCGTCCGCCACGTCCGGTGCCGCCTGCTCCGCCTCAGGTGGCGCGGGCGGTTGGAAGTTCACCTGCGCATCACTCCACGCCATCGGAATCGCCTGCAGCATCCCCCGAGTCATACGCAGCGTATCGCCTAGCTCGCGCAGCGTATGCCGGCGTCCCTCCGTCTCGATGGTCGTCTCGCCTGCCGCCAGGCGCCGCAGCATCTGCTGGATCTCGTCATAGGTCAGCGTCGCCACCCTGTCACATCCTTCCTCGTCGCTGGCTGGCGTCACCCATCAAGCCCCTCACGCGCGGTACACACGCACAACCAGCCCGAGCGGAGTGTACCGCGCCTTGCGTTGCCCCCGCCAGCCAGATCCATACGTGGCGGAGTCTGGCGCTTCCCGCCCGCTCCCAGCCCGCGAGGACGCCATGCCGTTCCAATAGAAAGTAGGCTGCGTAGAGCAGCGGCGATGCCCCGAATGCCCAGTCTCCTATTGCCCACTCGCTACAACGCTCGCCGTAACGGAATTAGCAACGGTGTCGTAGGGGCGTACGGATGTACGCCCGCGTTCTCGATGTACTATCCCGCTTGTGGCGCGCGACAAGCCCCCATCTCGCTCTATCAACCGCTGGCTTGCCGCGCGCCGCCCCCCGCCAGCGATGCCCCACGCGTAGTCGGCGTGTTATACTCGACAGCGAACTACGCTGAGGAAGGCACCGCCGCCATGATCGTCGATTTCCACACGCATGTCTTCCCGCCCGAGGTCGTCGCGCGGCGCGAGGCCTTCTGCGCGCGCGATCCGTGGTTCGCGGAGCTCTACGCCAATCCGCGCGCCAGGATGGCCACGGTGGATGATCTCCTGGCCTCGATGGCTGTCAGCGGCGTGGATCTCTCGGTCGCCTTCCCCTTTGGCTGGAGCGATCCCGGACTGGCCGAGGAGTGCAACCAGTATGTGGCGGCGGCCATGCGCGCGCATCCCGGGCGGCTCGTCGGCCTGGCCGCGCTGCAGCCGCGCGCGGGCGCGCGCGCGGTGGCCGAGCTGGAACGCTGCGCGCGCGCGGGCATGCCGGGCTTTGGCGAGTTGATGCCGCACGGCCAGGGCTACCGGCTGAGCGACACGCGCCTGCTGGCGCCGCTGGTGGAGGCGGCGCAGGCGCTGGGAATGTTCGCGTTGACGCATACCAGCGAGCCGGCGGGCCATCGCTACCTGGGCAAGGGCGATGTCGCCTGCGCCGATCTGGAAACCTTCATCACCGCCTTCCCTGGACTGCGCGTGGTAGCGGCCCACTGGGGCGGCGGCTTCCCCTTCTACGAGCTGATGCCCGAGGTGAAGGCCGCCGCCGCCAATCTCTGGTACGACTCCGCCGCCTCCGCCTACCTCTACCGCCCCGAAGTCTTCGCCGTCGTGGCGCGCACCGCCGGCCCGGCGAAGATCCTGTGGGGCAGCGATTTTCCGCTGCTGGGTCAGACCCGCATGCTCGACTATGCCCGCGCGGGCGGCCTGGCGCCGGCTGATCTGGCGCTGGCTTTGGGCGGCAACGCGCGGGCGTTTCTGGGCTTGGACGCGGCGAACCCCGTGCCATCCGGCGGGAAGGAGTAGCGTGCGATGCGTGTCATCTCGCTGGCGAGCGGCAGCAGTGGCAACGCCCTACTGGTAGAGGCTGGGTCCACGCGTGTGCTGGTGGATGCCGGCCTGCCCGTGCGCCTGCTCCATGGACGGCTGCGTCAGGCCGGCGTGCGGCCAGAGACGCTGACGGCCATCCTACTGACCCACGAGCACCACGACCACACCTGCGGCGCGGTGGCGCTGGCCTGCCTGCACAATATTCCGCTGGTCGCCGATCCGCGCACGCTCAACGAAGTGCTCATCGCCCCCGCCGCCGTGCGCGTGAGCGGCACCCCGGCGCACGACGACTTGCCCGTAGGCAAGCATAAGCGGCTGGGCGCGCTGGACGTGCGCAGCTTCCCCGTCTCGCACGATGCCGCCGCGCCCTGTGGCTTCGTGCTGACGACCGACACCTGGCAGGTGTGCGTCGCGATCGATACCGGTCAGGTCAGCCCGGCCATGGCGCGCGCGCTGCGTGAAGCGCATCTGCTGGTGATTGAAGCCAATCACGACGAGCACCTACTGGAAGCCGGTCCCTATCCCGGCCACCTGAAGCGTCGCATCCGCGGCGCCACCGGCCACCTCTCGAATCGCCAGACGGCCGCGGCGCTGGCGCAGGCCTTGGACGGCGGGCCGCGCTGGGTCTGGCTGGCGCACCTCTCGCGCACCAACAACACCCCCCACCTCGCGCGCACCACCATCCACACCCAGCTGCAGACCCAGGGCCACGAGCGGGTCGTGCTGCAGGTGATGCCCCCCGACTTCGGCCCCATCTGGGAGAGCCCGGCGGATACGGCGGTGCGGGCGCGGCAAGCATCGCTGTGGTCGGCGCCCCCACCCGACCGGGGCCATGCACCGGAGAGCGGTGCCACCATACCACGTGAGCCGGACACCGCGATGGTGGGGAACACACGCGGCGCGTTCGCGGCGGATGTGGCGCACGAAGACGAAAACCTGGGAGACGGCGCCCCCCCGACAGGGAGCCACGTGGGCGGCGCGCAGCCGGACATCGCGGCGAGCGGGCCGGTGCGCGGCACCTGAGTTGCGTTTGCTCGATCCTGGATGCTGGACACCGCAATTGCCTGGTCTACCTGGTCGTGGGTCCCATCCGGACCTGCCACCAGCCCAGCAAACGCTCACCGGTCCGGTCCCAGGCCCCATGTCCTGCCAGCCGCCGGAGGTATTTCGAACGCGCGTTGAAATAGGTGGGGTGGGCGCGGTGTCCTTGCGCTGGCCGGTGAAGCCCAGATTGCCCAGGCTCGCCGCGGCGTAGCGCCCCGCGCCGTAGGGCAGCTTGAGTTCCACCAGCTCGGGCGTGCCATTGGCCTTGAGTTGCACCACCGGCGTGCCCAACTGGTCGCTGACCAGATAGTGCCAGGCGCTGTCGTGGATGGCGATACGCTGCCCGGCGAAGGCGAAGTAATTGGTGGTCGTCGTCGTGCTGCCGCTGGTGTCGTATTCGGCTAGCGGTCCCACGTACACGCTGGTGGTC
>DASYGC010000213.1:0-5283 GCA_036000225.1 Ktedonobacterales bacterium
ACCGACGAGGTCACTGGTTCGAGTCCAGTACCACCCACCCTCACGCTGTCCGCCAGCCGCGTTTACCGCTGCGTCAAGCACTGGCGCAAACGACCTTCGACCATATCAGGCCGCATGACCTCGTGACCGAACTCGTTACCCTTCTCAAGCGCGAGAAGCCGGCAACAGACGACTCTGGTGGCCCACTTGCCACCATGCTCTAGCGCCTGGTCGGTGCTCTGCTACCGACCACGCCCAGGCCACGCGCGATCGAAGCACCAGTGTCGTGCAGTACGAGATCCGCACTGAAGCGGGCCAGTTGCGCCGCATGGACTGGGGCAGCCGCGGCCAGATCACCATGAACGGGGTGAGCCGCACGGCTCAGGGCACCCTCCTTTCCGGTATGGCGGACCAGCCAGAGAATGCCTCCATGGTGACCTGTAGGCTCACCGCAATCGGGCACCAGGCGACCTTGATGCTCACGCAGCGTCGTTGCCAGACCCAGCACGAAGTGGATAGGAAGCTGGAACAAGGTTGGCGGCCCGTATTGCATGCGCTAAGGCAGTTGTTTGAAGGCACCAGACAGTAAGGAGGAAGCCGGCATGTCTACAGTAACTTCCAAAGACGGCACCACCATCGGCTATGACACGATCGGCCAGGGTCCTGCCGTCGTGCTGGTAGACGGTGCCACGGGGTACCGCGGCGCGTTCGGCGGTGCGTCGGAGTTGGCGCGGCTGCTCGCGCCGCACTTCACCGTCTATACCTACGACCGACGGGGCCGCGGTGAAAGCAGCGACACCCAGCCATTTGCCGTGGCGCGCGAGGTCGAAGACATCGAAGCCCTCATCGAGGCCGCCGGCGGCGCGGCGTACCTGTACGGCATCTCCTCGGGAGGCGCCCTGGCGCTGGAAGCCGCCCTTGGGCTGCCCGGGAAGGTGACAAAGCTGGCGATTTACGAGGCGCCGTACGATGACAGCGATGCTGGCGTGCGGGCCTGGCAAGCCTACCGCACCACATTAGACGAGCTGATTGCCGCTGGCCAGCGGGGCGATGCCATCGCACTGTTCATGCGGTTCGTGGGTGTGCCCGATGAGATGTTGGCGGGCATGCGGCAATCGCCGATGTGGCCGACGCTCGAAGCGGTGGCGCCCACGCTGCGCTATGACGCAGCCGCCCTCGGTGCCGACCGCACGGTGCCGACGGCGCGCGCTGCCGCGCTGACCATCCCGACACTCATCATGGATGGCGGAGCGAGCCTTGAGATGATGCCGTTCATGCGCGCGTCGGCTGAAGCGCTTGCTCAGGCCATTCCACACGCCCAGCACCAGGTGCTGCCAGGGCAACAGCACGATGTCGACCCCAAGGTACTCGCGCCGGCCCTGATCGCATTTTTCGGGACGTAGCCGTCCGTCGTGAGGTGGGCGTAATGGCCAGATGTGGCGGGCCGGTCGTTCGTACCGCGCCCGCCGCCCGCGTATGGCGGTCAGGGCGTGCGTTCAAGCCGTACTGCGCGTTGCCTGGCTCACCGCCGTGCGGCGGCCGCACGAACCGTGATGGCGATGGAGTCGCCAATGCCATGCAAGACGAGATCCGCGCTGAAGTGGGCCAGCATCGCCGCCTCCAGGCCGTAGCGCCAGTAGAGGTAGCCAGTGGCAATCCCCACAACGCCATTGAGCAGAAGGGCACGCCCAATCAGCAGCGGATTGAGCTTGACCAGCGCGGCGGTGGCCGGCAGATGTCCCAGCCCAAAGATCACCGCCGCCAGGATAGTGGCCACCCATAGCGCCCCAACTGTCGGCTTGCCGTCGGGCAGGTGCCACGCAAAGCCGATGAGCCACGCCAGCAGCGAGAGCACGAACAGCCGCAGCAGGATCTCTTCATCGACGGCGCCGTAGACCGATGCCAGCAGGCGTTTCCACAGGGCTGGTATGGGGAACGAAGTGCGCATCGCGTCGGGCAGTCGCGGCCAGAACACCGTGATCTCGAGGGCGAGCATGAGCGCTGACGAGGCAATCCCGAGGATCAGCGCGGGCGCGACCATCGCCCGCGCCTGCGCGACGACCGATGTCCCGGCGAGCGCCCCCGCGAGCAACGGGGCGCCAAGACCGATCTGGGACGCGATGAGCAATCCCAAACCGGTCGCCACGCCAAGCAAAACGACGCTTTGCGCACTCTGGAGGAGCACGAGCACCCACAGGGGTCGGTGGACGCGCGCCAGCGCCTTGGTCACCAGCGCCCGGCTGAGCTCCAGGCTATAGGGTGTGACGCAGGCGATCCCGATCACCGCCGCGCCGAACAAGATGGCAAACTCAGACCAGAAGGAAGCTACCATAGTGTCGTCCTCATCCGTTTATCCCATCCGCAACGCAGCCGCCTGGCCGTCGTGCGCGAGCGGCGGCTGTGCTGGGGCGCGCTATGATAGTATCATGCCCGCGTACGCATAGTTTATAATAGGTGGCGGGCGAGGCCGCTCGCCCCGATCTCGCACAGGGAATGTAGCCGTCAGATCCCGGTTCAGGCGCGACCTTCAACGGGGAGGGACCGCGCGGTCCAATGTGGGACTTTTCCGTGTGTGGGGTGCACGGCGCCCAAAGGAGGCGAGTAGCGTGTCTGTCACCGCTCCACTGTCGCAGCGTCATGATGCGATCGTGTTTTTCAACGGCAAGTATGTGGCGGGCGACGAGGCCCGCGTCGGCGTAATGACCCACGCGCTCTCATATGGGACTGGTTGCTTCGAGGGCATCCGCGGCTACTGGAACCCGGAACAGGGCGAACTCTTTATCTTTCGCGTGCGCGAGCACTTCGAACGCTTGCATCGCTCCTGCCGGATTGTGAACCTCAAGCTGCCGTACACCGTGGACGAGTTGGTGGAGATCGCCGTGCAACTGGTGCGGCGCAACGGCTACCGCGAGAACGTGTATCTGCGCCCGTTCGCTTTCAAGGCTGACGAAATGATTGGCGTCAGGCTGCATGATCTGCGCGACGAGTTCACTATGTATTGTGTGCCGTTGGGCGATTATGTCAGCACCAGCGGGCTGCGCTGCGGCGTCTCTTCATGGCGACGGGTGGACGACAACATGATCCCGGCGCGGGCCAAGATCTCGGGTGCGTATGTCAACAGCGCGTTTGCCAAAACCGAGGCGCAGCAGAACGGTTTCGACGAGGCGATCATGTTGACCAGCGAGGGCCATGTCAGCGAGGGCAGCGCCGAGAATCTGTTCATGGTGGTCAATGGCGAATTGATTACTCCTCCAGCCACCGAGAACATTCTGCTGGGCATCACCCGTGACACGGTGATCGAGCTAGCGCGCCGCGAGCTGGAGATGCTCACGCGCGAGCGCGTGGTCGACCGCACCGAACTGTACTGCGCCGACGAGATCCTGCTGACGGGTACGGGTGCGCAACTGGCGCCAGTGGTCGAGGTAGATCACCGGCTCATCGGCACGGGCACGGTGGGTCCGGTCGCGAGCGCGCTGCAGCGCATCTACGGCGATGTCGTACGGGGCCGGCTGCCGCAGTATCGGTCGTGGTGCCATCCGGCCTACGCGGGCGCGGTGGTGTCCGCGCAGGCGTCAGCGCCGGCGACTCCCAATGGCAACGGACGCGCGCCGCACGCCACGCCGGCTACCGCCGGCCACAAGAACAGCCATGCCACGCGCCGGCCCGCCGCCAGCGGCGCCACCCAGACGCGCAAAGCGTGAGCCGCACCTGGTGCGGCCCGCGGCAGCGGCGCCCCCGCATCCGGCGCCGGATGCGGGGGCGCCGTGTGGGATAGACGACAGGGGACGCGGTCAGGGCCGAAGGCGGTTGTTGAGCAAGCATGCGCAATTGAATTGCGAGTGTAGTCCGCGGGGCGTGTTGGTCAGCGGGCTGACACGGGATGGGCGAAACCAAGCGGCTAAGGGCGAGCCTGGGTGATAGGGAGCGCCGTGAAATTGAATTTCACGGGTAATTCGCACCGAGAAGTTAGGTGAATTGACAGACTTGCGGAATGAATTCCGCGAGTAATTGCTAGTATGAGATATTGAGTGGCCGTGCGATGTCCGGTGAGCAGGGGTGAGTAGCCATCTCGAGGAGATGAGGTGCTATGTCAGAGTTGGCGTTGTTGGCGTTCGATGCGGTGCTGGTGCGGCCGGAAGGCATCGGGACGTGGACGTATGTGCCGATTCCCTTCGATGTCTGTGCGGCCTTCGGCGGCAAGGGGCAGGTGAAGGTGTGCGGCAGTGTCAACGGCCACGTCTACCGTGGGGTGGCGCAGCCGATGGGCGATGGCACGCACTATCTGGTGGTGAACCAGACGATCCGCGACGCGATCGGGGCGCATGCGGGCGCTACCGTGCGGGTGGTTATGGAACGCGACACGGCGGCGCGCACCGTGGAGATGCCGCCTGAGTTGCGAACCGCGCTGGAGCACCAGCCAGCAGCGCGCGAGCGCTACGCGGCGCTGTCGTACTCGCATCAGCGCGAGTATGTGGACTGGATCGCGGGGGCGAAGAAGGCCGAGACGCGCGAGCGGCGCAGCCAGGCGGCTATCGAGCGCCTGGTGAGTGGCGAGCGGGCCAGGACGTAGCGGGAAGGGCAACTCGATGTATCCCGCGGCTTTTCTGGAGATTCAGCTGCGCTTTGCCCGACGCATGGCTAAGCTATCCGGCATGCCGTACCCGCAGTCGGTGCTGCGCAATACCGCGCTCTATCGCATTTTGGGATTGGACTGGAGCCTGGACCCGCGGGAGCCGGTGTGGCAGCGCTTCATCACAACGCTGCCTGAAGAGGGGACAGGCATCGAAGCGGCGTACAACTTCTACGCCGAGCGCTGCGCGCAAGGTCTCGTGCCCGACTTTGAGCCGAGCCGGCCGCACTGGGGCTGCTTTTCCTTCGAGTACGATGGTGATACGCGGGTGGTGCGTCTGCACTTTGCGGCAAACCTGGATACCTCTGGCACTGGCCCGCTGAGTTCGCGGCGCCAGGAGGCCCGACTGGCTGACCTGCGGGCAATGTTCGCGCATATGCGCCAGGCACATCCCGACGCCGAGCGTGTCGAGGGCGGATCATGGCTCTACAACCGGATCGAGTATCGCCGGCTCTTCCCGCCAGAGTTCGGGACGTCCGCCACTGTCGCTCACCCGGCCCTCATCGCACGCGGCCTCTGGGGGCAATTCTTGCGCCATGGCAACCGCATGAATGAGGAGGTCGCGGCGCGGTTCCTGACAATTCTTGCCGGGCTGCGTGATACCGAGGCCTTTGCGGCGTGTTTCCCCTATCAAAATCTGCTCACGGAGGCGCCGATCCAGTGCTTCTACGCGT
>DASYGC010000214.1:0-4247 GCA_036000225.1 Ktedonobacterales bacterium
GTCGAGGGCGGCGCTGGCGGTATAGACTGGCCCAACGGCGGGCGTGCCGGCTTCGAGGCGCGCCGCGTCCTCGCGGTATTCGAAGTCGGTGGTGCGGAACTGGAACTGGTCGCGCGCGCCAAACCAGCCGGTGATGGTGGGTCGCAGCGTCGGGATCAACTCTTCGCGCACATACACCAGCGCCAGGCCCGGTCCGCCCATCAGCCACTTGAGCGTGCCGGTCACCAGGAAGTCGATCCCCAGCGCTTTCACGTCGATGGGGATCTGGCCGGTGCCCTGATAGTCGTCCACCAGCAGATACGCGCCGTGGCGATGCGCCGCCTCCGCCAGTGTCTGGATATCTTGAATGTAGCCGCTGAGATAAAAGACCCGCGAGGTGGCGACCAGCGCGGTCCGGTCGTCAATATGGGGGAGAAAGTCTTCGGCGGGGATGGTCATGTGGTCGCGGCTGGCGACGAACTCGGCGGTGACGCCCAGGCGCTGGCGGGCCAACCACTGATAGGCCAGCGTTGGGAAGTCAATGTCGGCGGCGATCACCCGCTGGCGCTTGCCGAAATCCAGACCGCTGGCGATGCCGCCCAGGGCGACTGAGACATTGGGCGCCAGGGCCACTTCGTGCGGCTGGGCGCCGATGAGCCGGGCGAACTTCTCGCGCATGGCGGCCAGTTCGCCCATCCAGATGGTATACCACGCCTGCGCGCCGTGCTCGTTCCAGAGTTCCTGGTAGCGCGTCAATGCGCGCATCGAGCGATGGGAGAGCGCGCCAAGCGAACAGCTGTTGAGATAGGTCTTGCGGCTGAGGATCGGGAACTCGGCGCGATAGGCGACCAGACTGGCATGTGGCTCGCGCGTGGGTGGTGCGACCCGGCGCGGCGCGCGCGGTTGAGTGGCGCGGGGCCGGGTGGGCTTCGCGGTGGTCTTCGTCGCGGTGGTCTTCGTCGCGGTTGGCCCGGCGACTGGTGTGGTCGTGTTAGACGCGCTGGAACTGGTAGACGCTCGTCCGGTGCGAGCCCTGGTGGCATCTGACGTCACTGCTTGCCTCCCATGGCGTGATAGGGTGCTGCTTCAATGCGCACAGTATAGCACGCTGCTCCCGTCTGGTCCGCTGCCACGGCACACGCGGCACACGCGGCACACGCGGCACACGCGGCGGCGACCTGCCAGCGCGATTGACAGCGGGGCGGCGGGCATGGTAGAGTGAGACAGGCGCATGACGAGCGTGCCTGGCCGCTGCCACACACCACCAGCGTGCCCACCGGCCGCGGCCGCACGCGGGCTGTGTGCTCTACCTCTCGCACCCAGTCACCGCCTCACTCCACTTCGGCGCTGTGTTCCCGCTCACTTCGCGCGAACCAATCAGGTCGCGCACCGCGCCCGCTGCCACTGTTGCGTACCGCTGATTCACCCTGCTGCCATCGTCCCTCTGCCGCATCGCCCACTACCTCGTCTCCCGCCTCCAGCGCCCACGCCGGTTCGCGTTTCGGTCGGACTTGACCATGTCTGGGGCGCATCGCACCGCACCATTTTTCGCCGGCCTGGCACTCTTCTACCTCGTCTGAGCCAGCTGGCATGCCGTGAAAGGAGCGTACGGCCAGCCCGTCGCGCGGGCGCCACTGGAGCGCCCGCCCGCCAGATTGCCCACCGCGTGCCCGTGTTGGCGCCGGCGGAGCTGGCCGGGAGCGATCGGGCAGCGCCGCTCACCCGATGAATATCGTCGAGCTGGAACAGAAAAGCCTGCCCGATCTGCGCGATGTCGCGCGCGATCTGGGCCTCTCGGGCTATGCGGCCCTCAAACGCCAGGATCTGGTGTTCCGGTTGCTGCAGGCTGAGACCGAGCGCCAGGGCTTCATCTTTAGCGCGGGCGTGCTGGAGATCGTCGAGGACGGCTTCGGCTTCCTGCGCCAGGAGCGTTTCATCCGGCAGGGTCGCACCCTGCCGCTCAGCAGCATGGATGTGTATGTGTCGCAGACCCAGATTCGTCGCTTCGGCCTGCGCACGGGTGATATGGTCTCGGGCCAGGTGCGCCCGCCTAAGGACAATGAGAAGTATTACGGCTTGCTGCGGGTGGACGCGGTCAATGGGCAGGATCCGGAAGCGGTGAAGCAGCGGCCGCTGTTTGATGGATTGACACCCATCTTCCCCAATGTGATGTACGTGCTCGAGACCAATGCCCCCAGCGTCACCGGGCGCATGATTGATCTGATCGCTCCCATCGGACGCGGCCAGCGCGCGCTGGTGGTGGCGCCACCCAAGGCCGGCAAGACGGTGATCTTGAAGACCATCGCCAACGCGCTGCTGACCAACTATCACGATATCCATCTGATGGTCGCGCTGATCGGCGAGCGGCCCGAAGAGGTGACCGACATGGAACGCTCGGTCGAGGCCGAGGTGGTCAGCTCCACCTTCGACGAGCCGCCCGAGGCGCACACCCGCGTGGCCGAGATGGTGCTGGAGCGCGCCAAGCGGCTGGTGGAGTCGGGTCGTCACGTGGTGGTGCTGCTCGATAGCATCACGCGTCTGACGCGGGCGTACAACCTGACCGTGACCTCCAGCGGTCGAACGCTTTCGGGGGGCATGGATCCCAACGCCGTCAATCCGCCCAAGCGCTTTATTGGCGCCGCGCGTAATCTGGAAGAGGGTGGCTCGCTCACCATTGTCGCCACGGTGCTGGTGGATACCAACAGCCGTATGGACGACGTGATCTACGAGGAGTTCAAGGGTACCGGCAACTGCGAGATCACCCTGGATCGCAAACTGGCTGAGCGGCGCATCTATCCCGCGATTGATATCACCAAGTCGGGCACACGGCGCGAGGAGCTGCTGCTGGACGAACGCGAACTGCGCGCGGTGGTGGTGATGCGCCGCATGTTCGCCACGCTGGCTGAGCAGCGGGGCATCGAGGCGATGGAGGCGCTGATCGAGCGCATGGCGCACACCCAGAACAACGACGAGTTCCTCGCGACGCTCACCAAGTCGATGCTGTGAGCGGCAAGCAGGTACGAAGGTCCCGCGCGATATGCTTTTGCTTGACGCCCGTTTCATTGCGCTTCTACACTCCAGGTAGTGCATCAAGGAGCCTGTGCGCCTGTGATACTCAGTTCGGATGGAGGGTTACGCATAACGAGGCCAGAGCGACGCTGTGCTACACCCGTGCGCGAGTACGGAGATAACGGGGCCAGAGCGCACACCCGTGCGCGACTACGAAACGCAACCGGTCACCCGATCGTGGTATGACACAACGGTGCGGTTGGTCGCACGCCAGGAGCGCACGCATGGCCAGGGGCAAGCGCCGCAAGCCGGCGCGGCAGGATGGCGCCACCTTCGTGCCGCCAGAGGAGCGTGATCCTGGGATGTTGCGCCTGCCCGCCCGCTCCGCTGTGGAAGCGGCCGGCGCGGCTGAGACGCGGCCCGCGCTCGATCCCGAACCAGATGAGTCGGCCGAGCCGCCCGCGCGGACTACCACCGGGCGGTATCCCGTGCCACTGGCACCCGCGAGCGGTGCGCGCCTGCCGGCGCTGGGCGATCCATACGCGACGCGGGCCATCGTCATCCCTGGCAGCGGCAGGGCGCTGGGCCGGGGCTTCATCCGGGCGCGCCGGCGCCCGCTGCCGATGCAACTGGCGCTGCTGGTGCTGATCGTGGGCATCGTGGGCAGCGCGCTGGTCAGTGTGGCGCCGCTACCGGATGCCGGCGCGAATGCGCCGTCCACGACGCCGTTCGAAGGCATCTCCAACGCCGTCGTCTGGCACGCCAGCCCTGGCTATACCTGGTATACGGCTACCGGAGGCGATACCGTCGAAGCGATCGCGCAGCGGTTTCACTGCCAGATCGGCGGCCTCTACGAGATGAACGGGCTGCTCGCCGGACAGGAGGTCGAGGTGGGCAAGGCCTACAAGATCCCCACCGATGCCTACTACGGCCTGTACTACCGTCCGCCTTCCTATGTGCTCACCGGCTCGCCCTACGGGCAGACCATCTACACCGACCACATCTGGTCTACGGATGCGGGCATTCCGCCACCCGGCGCGTATTGCGGACCTACGCCTCGCGGCAGCGGCGACAACCTGTATAGTTACGATCTGGCGAGCTTCGATCTGAAGTCGCCAAATTGGGGCGCGTACTGGGTGCGCGGGTTCACGTGGTACCACTTCGGCGTTGATCTGGCCAATCCGCTGGGCACGCCGATCCATGCGGCGCAGTCGGGCGAGGTGATTTTCGCCAACTGGGATACCGGCGGTGGTGGCTGG
>DASYGC010000215.1:0-7946 GCA_036000225.1 Ktedonobacterales bacterium
TCTCAGCGCGATGACGCGCGCCCTGTCAAAGTATCTGAGTAGCTCCAGACTACTCGATCCAGGGAATTGAGGTTGGCGTACGATGTTTGCGCACACACGGCGACCCGATCTCACCAACCCGCTCGCGCGTTGCGCGCCCCCTCCCCTCGCGTGCGCACACGATTCCCTTACCTTGCTCACCTGCTCAGCAATTGTCGGCGTTGCGCGGCGAACGACACGCCGTAGGCCCCCTCTTCGGCGGTTCCACGGCTGGCAGCGTGCCAGTCGTGCTGGACTTAGCATCGGGTGAAAGGAGCAGTGACATGGAGAATGGCTCAGAAGCGGGACGGAAAGGCAGGCGATGGCTGTACATCCTGCTCATCATTCCGTTCATCTTCACGCTCTGGATTCCCTTCTACGCGGGCGCCCAGCCAGCGTTTGAGGGCATCCCCTACTTCTATTGGTACCAGTTCTTGTGGGTCCTCATCACGGCGGTGCTGACGGCGATTGTCTATGTGCTCGCCGGCTGAGGCGCCAAACGCACGACTTCGCGGCCACCAAAGCGCACGGGTGCTTGAGGGACTGATGCCAACAGAAGGAGAGCGGACATGGTCGACTGGGTTGCGTTGAGTGTCTTTATCGTCTTGTTTCTCATCGTCACCGTCCTCGGATTCGTCGCGGCTAACTGGCGCAGGGGCGACCTCAACCTGCTGCATGAATGGGGCCTGGCGGGTGGTCGCTTCGGCACGTTGGTCACCTGGTTCCTGCTCGGCGGTGACCTCTATACCGCCTACACCTTCATCGCCGTACCTGGCCTGGTCTACGGCAAAGGGGCAATCGGCTTCTTCGCGATGCCCTACACGATCATCACCTACCCGCTGGTGTTCCTCTTCATGGCCCGGCTATGGTCGGTCGCCAAGAAGCACAACTACATCACGGCATCGGACTTCGTGCGCGGGCGCTTCGAGAGTCCGTCATTGGCGCTGGTTGTCGCGTTGACCGGCATTCTCGCGACCATGCCGTACATTGCGCTGCAACTGTATGGGATCGAGGTCTCGATCGCCGAGATGGGCATCAACCCTGAGATCGCGCTGACGGTGGCGTTCATCATTCTGGCCGCGTACACCTTCGTCAGCGGCCTGCGTGCTCCCGCGCTGATTGCCGTCGTCAAGGACGCGATGATCTACATCCTGGTGCTCGTCTGTGTGATCTATATCCCGATCCAACTGGGCGGATACGGTCACATCTTCACGGTTGTGCAGCAACACTATGCCACGTTGAAGGCGGCAAATCCCAAGTCGCCGGGAACATTCCTCCTGGCAACTGGCGGGGCGCAGGTGGCGTTCTCGACGCTGGCGCTCGGGTCCGCGCTGGCGCTCTTTATGTACCCACACGCCATCACCGGTGTGCTGGCTGCCAAGAGCGGCCGAGTGGTCAAGCGGAACATGGCGCTGCTGCCGGCCTACTCGTTCTTGCTCGGTCTGATCGCCCTGCTCGGCTACATGGCCATCGCGGCGGGTGTCAAACCAGACAAGATCTATGGTGCCAACATTGCCGTCCCTGGTCTGATCCACACGATGTTCCCCTCCTGGTTCGCCGGCTTTGCCTTTGCGGCCATCTCGATTGGCGCGCTTGTCCCCGCCTCGGTCATGTCGATTGCCGCGGCCAACCTCTTCACGCGCAATATTTACCGGGAGTATTTCAGACCGAACTGCACCAACCGCGAAGAGGCCACCGTCGCCAAGTCCGCCTCGCTGGTCGTCAAGCTCGGCGCGTTGGTCTTCGTCCTGATCCCTGGGCTCACGGCCTATGCGATCAATCTACAACTCCTGGGCGGAGTGTGGATTCTGCAAATCTTCCCCGCCGTGGTGTTTGGGCTCTTCACCCGCTGGTTCAACCGCTGGGCGCTGCTGCTCGGTTGGGCGGTCGGTATGGGGGTCGGCACCTGGATGATGTTTCAGTTGAAATTTCTCACGTCGAACTACCCGATCACGATTGGCGGCACCACCTACCCGATCTATGTGGCGCTCATCGCGTTCGTCCTGAACCTGGCCGTTGCCGCCGTGGTAACGCTCATCGTCAGCCTGATGAAGCTGTCCAATGGACAGGATGCCACAGTCACCGCCGACTACGACGACCTCGCGGAACCGGTCGCCGTTGGCTGAGGGTGCGCCAGCATACAGGCGTGGGCCAGGCACGATCACACGGCGTGATCGTGCCTGGCCGTTCTTCCCGCCATTCCTGACGCCTACGATTTGTGAGCGCTTACCCCCCGTCGCGTCATGGCGAACTAGGGTGCGCTCTGGGCCGCGTGAAGTCCGTCCCGCGCCGTGGCGACGCTCCGCTACGGGTGCGGCGCGGCGTCGCGCTGGGGGCGATACGCCGGACGTCTGCCGAATCGCGCATCGCGACTCCGGTGCCAGACGGTGATTGACCAGACATGCGTCGCGAATATCGCGGCCACCGGTGCTATAGTGTGTGGGCGCCAGCGCCTGGCAAATCGGCGCTTGCGCCGTGGCACACGCCAGTGCCGGGAGGCGGGTATGGACAATACGGGTACGGGTCCAACGGGTCCAGTCGAGCGCACCGAGGTGCTGACAGTCAGCGATGTTGAGCACGACGCGTCCGCCATCGAGCGGGCGGCAGCAATGCTGCGCGCTGGCCAGCTCGTCGCCTTCCCCACCGAGACGGTGTACGGTCTGGGAGCCGACGCCACCAATCCCACGGCGGTAGCTCGCATCTTTGCCGCCAAACAACGCCCACTGAGCGATCCGCTGATCGTCCACCTGGACGATCCCGCAGCCCTGACACAGGTCGTTGAGTCGGTGCCCGAGGTGGCGCGCACGCTCGCGCGGCGCTTCTGGCCGGGGCCGCTCACCCTCGTATTGCGGCGCGGCGCGGCCATCCCATCCCTGGTAACCGCCGGCGGCGACACCGTAGGTGTTCGCGTTCCGGCGCATCCGGTGGCCCGCGCGCTCATCCGTGCTGCTGGGGTGCCGGTGGCCGCCCCCAGCGCCAATCGCTTCATGCACACCAGCCCCACGACGGCCGGCCACGTGCTGGCCGATCTGGATGGGCGCATCGCCTGTGTGCTGGATGGCGGCCCGTGTGCGGTGGGTGTCGAATCAACCGTACTCGATCTCACGGTCGATCCGCCAGTGCTCTTGCGGCCGGGCGGTGTCGCACTCGAGCAACTTCGCGGCGTGCTACCAGCGGTGCTGCTGGCTCCTCAACGCGCCTCAGGCGGACCAACCAACGGCGATCAGGCGGGGCGCGGCCCAGCGCGTGCCCCAGGGCAGCTGGAACGTCACTACGCTCCCCGCGCTCGCCTCGAGCTCGTGGATGGCGTTGGACCGGCGGCGGTAACGGCCCTGGTCGCGTTGACCCAGGCTGCCGTGGCACGCGCCGAGCGGGTTGGCGCGCTGGTGCCCGACGACGAAGTGGCGGCGCTCGCCGCCGCTGGCGCTCACGTCGTCGCGCTTGGCCCGGCGGACAATCTCACCGAGATCGCCCGCCGGCTCTACGCGGGACTGCGCACGCTCGATCTGGCCGGAGTGGACTGTATCGTCTGCCATACCTTCGGTGAAGCCGGCCTGGGTCTCGCCTTGCGCGACCGGCTGCTGCGCGCGGCAGCCGGCCACCCGCGGCCGGCCACGCCGTAGGGGCGCATGGGTATCGCGCGGCGTCGCCTGGTTTCAAGCCCAAGCAAACTCAGTTCACCCACTCGTCGGAGTTCTTCTGCATACGCACGGTGGCGTTCACCGGGCGAGCGGCACGCTCCTGGAGACTGGGACCCGTCGCCTCACCATCCTGGCGGTCAATGCGGTCAATATAGGAGGGCAGCATCAGCGCCGCGCCAATGAAGAGCCCAGCCGCGATGAATACGAACTGATTGGAGCGCGGCCCTTCCATCGAGGTGGGCAGGTGCAGGTTCAGAATGAGCTTGGTCACCACCACGCCAATGGCCAATCCCAGGCTCACCAGGCCCGCGGCACCGCGCACCAGCGCGTGGACCGGCCGATCGCGATGAGCCCAGCCCAGGCTCAGATTGATGATGGCGGCGAGTGTGCCGACGGCAATCAGTATATACCAGAAGCTCACGGGTCGCTCCTCTCCGAGGTGTCTGCGGCGCGGGTCCGACCCGTCTCGACGGAGCTGCTCGCATCGCTCCGGCGCTGGTCGTGCTCGCGGGCGGGCAATCAGCAAGGCCCGCAGTTCCTGATGGTCCGAATTTCGCTTCATCAGTCTACCATACCCGATCGGATTGGACCGGCTACCACGTGCCAGGTGGGACTTTAAGGTGGCTCGCCGCCCCGGCGACCGTGCGCTATCCCGCACTGCCAGGCGCGTTGGCTTGCCCTGCGTTGCCTGAAGACGTACAATGGCGGACGGCACGGGAGGATAGGCACGTGGTGATTCTGGGACTCGACCTGGGAGCGGTGCGCATCGGCTACGCGACTAGCGATCCAGGCGAGCAGCTGGCGACACCGCGCGGCGTCATCAAGCGGCGCTCGACGGCGCAAGCGCTCGACGCGGTGGTGCGCATCGCGCGCGAGGTGGAGGCGGAACTGGTGGTGGTGGGTCTGCCGATCAGTCTGGACGGTGGGTTGCACGGGCAGGCCAAAGCCGTCCAGGCCTTTGCCGAGCGCCTGCGCACGCGCCTCAATCTGCCCCTCGTGTATCAGGATGAGCGCCTCTCAACGGTGACCGCGGCGGAGGCGCTACGCGCGGCCGGCGTGCGACCCGAACGCATCCGCGAGCGCCTCGACGCCGCGGCGGCGGCCGTCATTCTGCGGGACTTTCTGGACCAGCGCCAGGTGGCTGGCACCTCGGGATCGGTGCTCGGCGGTTCGCTGCCCGAAGGTTGAGCACCGGGCGGCAGCGGGGGCGCGCGAGCAGGTGGTTGGCAGCACGCGCCATGGCGTGGATTGAGACAGCGGCGTCGAGTGGGAAGTGTACGGGGCATGAAACGAAGCTGGCGAACGCTGGGAATCACCTTGACGCTGGTGGCGTTCGTGCTGGGATTTGCTGGGACGTTCGTCACGCTCAATGTCACGCAGCCCGCGGCGCAGGATACCGCGTCGTCGGTGCAATTCGCGGTGCGGCCGGGCGACGGCGCCTCCTCCATCGCGAGCCGCCTGGCCTCCGCTGGCCTGATCAACAACGCCGCGATCTTTACCCTGATGGCGGGATTACAGCACCTGGATGCCCATTTGCGGCCAGGTATCTACCAACTCTCGCCCGACATGACCATGGGGGCGATCATCCAACGGCTGGTGGGTGGCCATCCCGATCAGGTGCTGATCATTGTGCCACCCGGCAAATCCCTGGTGCAGATCCCCCCTGGGACGCGCGTGGCGCAGTTTCCCGCCTACCTGGCCACGCTGCCCAATGTCAAGTCCAAAGCCGCGCTGAGCATCCTCACGACGGGGGTGCTCCCCACTGGCAAGCGCCTCTCCGATCTCTACTGGTATGTGCGCCCACGTCAGGCGGGGACGGTCGCCGCGTTGGAAGGCTACATCCTGCCAGGGACCTATTTCATCGACACCCAGGCGGACGAAAGCGCGGCGATTCAGCAATTGCTGAACGGGCTGGGCGAACACCTGTGCCCCGGTCCCGATGCCGCTCACCTGGATGCCTACCTGCTGGACCACACCCAGTGCAAGGCCCATGCGGCCACGGTCGGGCCAAAAGGCGTCAACATCTTCACGGAAATGGACCAACGCTACCACACCAGCGATGACGCGACCGGCCTCTATAAGACGCTCACGCTTGCCTCGCTGGTGGTGCGCATCAGCACCGCCGATGGCGATGCCGCTGGTGTGGCCGGTGTCTACTACAATCGGTATCTGGCCGCGAATGGCAGTGGCTATGCCCCAAATGGGGAGTATGTTCCCTACATGGATGCGCCCGCCACAGTACAATACGCCCAGGATACGGACTCACCACCCGCCGCTGACAACTGGTGGGCACCCCTCACCACACCACCCGGAGCCATCGAGCTCAACAGCGCGTACAATACGGCGGTCCCTGACAATCGCGGCCTGATGCCTGGCCCGATCGCCGCGCCAACCTGGGCGGATGTTGCCGCCGCGGCCAGCGCTGGTGAGCCCGCGGCGTCGCCCTATTTCTATGTCGTGGCGGATCGGTGTGGCCAGGCCCACTACGCGGCGACGCAGGCGGAGTTTCTGGTCACGGCGCGGCAATCCAACATGGGATGCTTCAACAACTGAACCATATGATCGTGGCACACTGACGACCACGGCACAATGAGGGAATGCGCCTGGCCGATAGCATGGTCGGGAAGCGACTGGAGGGGCGATCAAGATGAGTACCGCTGCCCGCGTCATCGCGGTGATCTTTATGCTGCTGGCGTTCACCTGCGCGTTCGTCGGCGTGGCCGCGGGGTTGACGATTACTCAGCCTGCGGTCAAGGGTTCGACCGCCCAGGTGGTATTTCAAGTCAAGGCCAACGACTCCGCCACCGCGATCGGCGATCGCCTGCAAGCAGATGGTTTGATCCGCAACGCGCTGGCCTTCAAGGTGCTCGCGAAGTATTATCGTCATCTGGACACCCAACTGCAGCAGGGCATCTACCAGCTCTCGCCTTCCATGACGATGGATCAAATCATTGCCGCGCTCCAGCATGCTCCACTGGAGCAGATCAGCATCACCATCCCACCGGGGCATCGCGTCGCCGAATATCCCGCGTACTTCAGCGTGTTACCCAACTTTGACGCGACCAACTTCATGCGGGTCGTCAAGACTGGGGTCCTGAAGGACGGCACCACGCTCGCAAGTCACTATTGGTACGTCCCAGCAAAGCAGCCCAACACCGTGTACGCGCTGGAAGGCTACCTCTTCCCTGATACCTATTTCTTCAACACCGCCGATGACGAAGAACAGGTCATCAAGCGGTTGCTGAATGGCCTTGGCGAACATCTCTGCCCCGGTCCAGATGGCAACAGTCCTGACGCTTATATCAAGGATCAGGCCCAATGTAAGGCGCACGCCGCGCCGGTGGGCACGACGAAGAATGTCTTCACCGAAATGGAGCAACACTTCAACACCACCGATGACGTCAAAGCCCTGTATCAAACCTTGATCCTGGGCTCGATCGTGGTACGCGAGGTCAAGTTTGTCAAGGATATCCCCGGCATCGCGGACGTGTACTACAACCGCTACGTCATCATGGCCAACGGCACCAACCTCACGCCATCAGGCGACACCATCGTAGCCCTGGAAGCCGACCCCACCGTGATCTACGCGCGCGACACCGATATGCCGCCGGCGAACGGCCAGTGGTGGGTCAAGCTCGCGGATACCGGCAGAAATGTCGATCCGAACAATGTCTACAACATGTACACCCACAAGGGGCTGATGCCCGGCCCGATCGCCGCCCCGCGCTGGGAGGATATCATGGGCATCGCCGCCGCCGACGAGCCGCCCTCGTCCAACTTCTGGTTCGTCAACGACTGCCATGGGGTGACCTATTTCGCCAGTTCGTACAGCCAGTTCCAGACGGTGGTGGGCAAAGCCTGCCAGTAGAGGCGCCGCAAATCCAAGCGAAGCGCGGAGCGCATGAAGGCGTGCATTGAGCAGGTGATGCGCGCTGAAGCCGGCGCATGTGCACCATACAGCTTGCGTACAAGTCCGAGTTCGAGCTCAACGATCAGCAGTTCGCCCACGCTTGCCGCGTCTGGCCACCATGACCGCTAGGCGACGGGCTGCCCCGCTTGCGGCGCTGGGATGGGACGGCCATCCATGCGCGCGACTTCCAGCCAGTGCTCGATCACTTCCTGCGCCATGTTGACCGCTTCCGCTGCCGTGTGGCCATCGGCCATCGCCCCTGGCAACTCTGGCACTTCGACCAGCCAGAGTTGATCTGGCTTACTCCAGTACACCACCATGCGGTAGTGATGATGCTCTGGCGCTTGCATTCCCATCGAAATCACCTCTGCCCCACG
>DASYGC010000216.1:0-2154 GCA_036000225.1 Ktedonobacterales bacterium
CGCCACGCGCTCGGGCACCGTCACCAGGCGCTCGTCCACCCGCAACTCCGCCGTACCTTGCTCCGGGCGTAGCGCCTCGAGTTGGAGCGACGTGCCCGGTGTCAGACCGCGCTCGTGCAGATAGGAAATCAACTCTTCCTCGTCTTCCACCACTTCGGACACCAGCAGGATGCTGACCCGCCGCCCCGGTGCGGTGTCGCGCAGACGTATAGCGCCCCGATCGGCCAGGTAGTGACGCGCGTCTGGCACATAGCCAGGAATCGGGTTGCCATGAGGGCAGGTGGTAGGCTGCGCCAGCGTCGCCGCGACGCGGGCTTCCACCGCCCCCGACATGCGGTGTTCCAGGCGACAGGCCTCTTCGTGCACCTCATGCCACTGCATCCCAAGGACATCCACCAGAAAGCGCTCGGTCAGCCGGTGCCGCCGCAGCACCGCCTCAGCCAGCTCCACACCCTCCGGTGTCAGCGCAATGCGCCGGCGCGCATCCATCGTGATGTAGCCATCGCGGCTGAGTCGCTGGAGCATCTGCGTCACGGTAGGCGCGGCCACGCGGAACTTCTCGGCCAGGCGAGCGCCAATGACCACATCGCCCTCCATGGCAATGTTGTAGATCGTTTCGAGATATTCTTCGACGGTATCCGTCGCGCTCGCCCGTGTGGGGTGAGGTCCATCGCTCGATGCGCTCTCCATGGCAAAGTTCACTTTCTCTCCATCCCAGTGTCAGGAGCGGGCTAGACTTGCGACCTGCTTGTTCGTGCGTGAGTGAGGGGATCAGGCATCCGACTCGCCTGGGAGCCAGCCAGTCGCTTGCGCCCAGGCATCAGCCCGCGCGACCACCGACCAGATGAACGGCTGCTTCATGTCGGTATACGCCACGCGGTCATCGCGAAATTGTAGCGCCAGGTCGCGTTTCACTCGCGCGTACTCGTCCGCCACATCAGTGTGGTGGCGCACGAAGTCGCGAAAGAGCAGCGCGAGTTGCTCGCTGAAGCTGCCGGCACGGCGTACGTGGAGGTGGCTGCGGCGGGTCCCGGGCGCTTCGCGGAAGTAGCGTTTGGTACGCTCGGAATTCTCCGCCCGAAAGACATAACCTAAGTGCTCCAGTGGAACGCGATATGCGGCGAGTGGCTCGAAATCCGCCACCGAAATCTGCACGTCTATGACCGGCTTGGCGGCCAGCCCAGGAATCGAAGTGGAGCCGATATGGTCAATGCGTCGTGCCACGGGTCCCAATGCCTGGCGTAGCGCGGTAGCCTGGCGGGCGAACATATCGGGCCAGGCGGGATCGTAGGGCACCACGATCACGGGATCACTGGACATCAAGAAAACTCATGGCTACCCCTGGCTGGAGCAGTTGCGTGGCGCCGGCGCATTGCGCACCCGCTACACCTCGACGACTACAGGCGGGGCGAATGTCGCCGCTGGCACGGTGCCATACAGCATGCCCTGTGGCACCGGACGGCGGCGGGGAGGGTTGCGGAACCGGCCAGGAGCGGTCGCGTGGAACCCCGCCAGGGTGAACAGCAGCACACCAATCGCAAGCACGAGGGCGATCGTCGAGAGCATCCAACCCGCGGTGGCGCTGCCCCGGCGAAGCAACGATGAGCGCCCCACCACGCTCAGGACGATGCCGATGATCGCGATTGGAATGGTGATGACCAGCAGCAACCCGGCCAGTGCGGGAAAGCGGAGAAATGCGGCGATAAGCGCGAAGACGGGTCCCAGCATAGCAATGATGCCAAACACCAGCCCAGTGATCGCCAGCCCACCGTCACCATTCGCCGAGGCTGGCGCTAGCGGAAATGGCGTCGCGGGGGGCGGCGGCGCCACCATCACTGGCGCTGTGCCTGCGCCGGCATAGGACGCGCCTGGCTCTGGTGCTGGCGGCATCGGCGGCATGTTTAGCGGCGTGTACGGATCAGTCGATGATGATGGTGGCGGGTAGTCATAGGGATTGGATGGCTGGTCACTCATCGGGGCGGACTCCTCTCACCAAACACAGTCGTATGACGCATTTCGCGGTCGTGGCAGAGGCGTATGGGAGTCGAACCCACCCTCGACCGCGCAGGCGGCCGAGCAACGGTTTTGAAGACCGCGAGACCCACCGGGACCCGTACACCTCCAGGTCGCCGCATTGCTGGCGGCACTCCTAAC
>DASYGC010000217.1:0-8686 GCA_036000225.1 Ktedonobacterales bacterium
CGTGCGCAGGCCAAGCAAATCAAATTTGATCAGCCCCAGGCGCTCGACATCATCTTTGTCCACCTCCAGCGCCCGCACCCCGTTGGCCGAGAGACGCACCGGCAAGAGGCTCGTCAGCGGCTCGCGCGTGAGCACCAACCCACCATTGTGCAGCGAGAGATGCCGTGGCAAACCAACCAGACGTGGCGCCAACTCCAGCAAGAGGGGCAGCCGCTCCAGACAGCGCGCACGTAGCCCACCCGCCGCACCGTCCGCGGCGAGCCGTGCGATCACCTGTGCCAGTTCCTCCCGATACGCTCCCATCTGTTCGGCATCGCTGTGCTGATGGAGAACCTTGGTCAACTGGTTGATGAGCGGCAAGGGATAGCCCAGCGCCTTGGCGCTGTCGCGTAGCGCGCTGCGCGGGCGATAGGTGATGACATTGGCGACCATCGCGGCGTGGCGCTCGGAGTAGGTGCGTTCGACGTAGCGGATCAACTCGTCGCGCCGGTCCGATTGCACATCAATGTCAATATCCGGCATCCCCGCGCGTTCGGGATTGAGAAACCGCTCGAAAAGCAGCCGGTGCTCAAGTGGGTCCACACCCGTGATGCCCAGGCAATACGCCACCAGGCTATTGGCCGCGCTGCCGCGCCCACTACAGCGGATGCCCATACCGCGTGCCGCCGCGATGATCTCGTGGACACACAGGAAGAACTCCGCCAACTCCAGCCGCGCGATCACGTCGAGTTCGTGGTCGAGTTGCCGGCGCTGTGGACTGCCCGCCGCCAATGCCGCTGGCGTGCTGGCGTAGCGCCGCGCGATGCCTTCCGCGCAGAGCTGTCGCAAATGACTCAGAGGTGTCTCACCCGCTGGCACGGGCACCTGTGGCGCGCGACACACTCCCCGCAAGAGCGAGAGATCGCACCGCATCGCAATCTCCTGGCTGGCGGCAAGCGCGGCCCGCCCCCAGGGAAAGGCCGTGAACAGTTGCGCCATCTCCACGCCACCCTTCAGATGCGCCTCGTCGTTGCGCGGCCGCTCCGCGTGTGGTTGGTCCACGCCGATGCCCAGACGGATGCAGGTCAGCACGTCGTAGAGCGGCAGATCCGCGCGCTGTGTGTGGCGCACCCCATTGGTGGCGACCACCCGCAGACCCACCGTCTCGGCGATCCAGACCAGGTGCTGCATCAACCAGGTGCTGTCCAGGAGGCGGTGATGCTGCAGTTCAATCCAGACCCGCTCGACGCCGAAGGTGTCACGGTACCGCCGGGCGAGCTCCGTGGCGTCGTGGACGCGCCCCGCCAGGACCAGCCGGGCCAGCTGGCCATCACGCCCACCAGTGAGCACGATCAGCCCCTCGGGCTCGTCGGCCAGGGCCGCGAAGGGGATGCGCGGTGCGGGGGGAGCGGCGAGGTTCGCCTCGGTCAGCAAGTGGCAGAGCCGCGCGTAGCCCGTACGGTTCTGTGCCAGGGCGACCAGCGTGCCGGGGAAGGGGCTATCGCCAAAGCGGGGATCGGCCACCGCCAGTTCCGTTCCCAGAATCGCTTTCGTGCCCCGCGCCTGGCAGGCCGCCTGGAACCGCACACTGCCAGCCAGGGTCATAAAATCGGTCAGAGCCAGCGCGGGCATGCCCAGTGCGGATGCCCGCACCGCGAGCGCCTCGACCGCACCAGCCCCGCGCAAGAAGCTGAAGGCACTGCGCAGGTGCAGTTCGCAATACGCGCGAGCATCGGGTGGCTCAGTCGTCGTCTCCGTCGTCTCCGTCGTCTCAGTCATGAACACAATCCAAGATCCAGCAGGCTGACACCGTGTCATAGTAGAGATCGAAGGTCTGTTGATCGGCACAGCGTACCCGGTAATAGCGGCGATCACTTTCCTGAGTGGACGCGATGGACGGCGCGATGGACGGCGCGATGGACGGCGCAGTGGACGGCGCAGTGGACGGCGCAGTGGACGAGGGCGCGGGAGCAGTTGTTGGCTGCCACCAGCGATCTTGCAGGTGCCAGGTAGACAGGACTTCCACGATGCGGTAGCGCGCGCCGCGCCAGATAAAGCTGGCCGGGAGATCAGCGGAACACGAGACCTGAATGGGATGCCGATAGCGATGCGCCACGGGACGTGTCCTCTCACCACCAGTGCAGACGCTGTGGGACCTGATCCCAGGCACTGGCGACGGCTGGGCCATGCGGGGCATCCTCCCGGCGCATCGCCGCCGGTGGGGGCGTTGCTGATTGCGCTCCTTCCACCCCTCCCTCCTCGGTTCCCGTGGGAATCAGCCGATAGCGCTCCTCGGCGAAGATGGCCTCGGCGGCGACGAGTTGTGGCTGGAGCACGAGCGGCCGGCCATGTCGTCGGGTCAGGCAGTCAGCGAGGCTTTGGACCGTCAGGCGTCGTTGGCGCCGCGTACGCCAGATGGCAATCTGTTCCGGTGTACCGGGCACACAGGCGCCCAGCGCCAGCCACACCTCCGCAACCATGCCCGGCCGCGCGTCGCGCGCCCGCGCGCAGAGCAGCGCCAGCAGCAGGCGCTGGGCGGCTGGGATCAGCCGCTGGGGGTCAGCGGTGTGTTCGCGCAGCACCACCGATTGCCGCTGGTGTTCGCCGGATTCCCAGCACACCCCGAGACGGAGCGCTTGTGCCTGGTGCCCAGCGAGCAGTGGCAGGGCGCGACGCACCAGGTGCGGCAAGGCCAACAGCACCTGGTCAGCGGCGACCGCTGGACAAAGGCGCAGCCGCGCGCGATGCCAGTGGGCCGGGGCGGTTGGGTGAAGTGGGTGGAGATCCTCTCCGCGGCACAGGACGGCCAGCATAGCGCCCACGCGGCTCCCAAACTGGCGGCGGAGTGGCTCCTCGCCCAGCCGCGCCAGGTGGCCCAGGGTGCGCAGTCCATAGCCTTCCAGGCGCGCGACCACCTCGGCCGCGATGAGGCCAGCGGGCGCGAGCTCGCGCAGCAACCGTACCGGGACCGAGCGCGGGAAGGCAGCCGCGGCCGCGCCTGAGACCAGCGCCAATCGCTCGTTGGCTGGTGCGCACAGCAGCGCCAACTGCGCCAGGGTGCCACTCGGACCGATGCCCGCACGGGCAGGTATATGCTGGCTGGCGCAGCGCGCCAGCATCTGCTCCAGCCATGCTCGCGCCTCGTCCGGCGACCTGGTGCCCAGGTCGAGCAGCGCGGCGGCGTCGCCGAGGCGCTCGAGCCGCGGTGTCAGGCGGTAACAGAGTGGCAGCCACTCCCGCGCCGCGCGTGCATCTCCGACATATCCCGTATCTCTGGGATCTCCGGTGCAGCGGATGAAGGCCATAAAGGGCCGCTGGGCGCTCGTCTCAAGCGCGATCGAACCCATCACTACCCTCCTCTGAAATAAGAACTTACGTTCTATATACAGCCAGACGCCACAGGAGCCTGTCAAGCGATCGGGAGGGTCGCAGCAGCCGCGAAACAAAAGTGATGAGCACACTTGACCGGATATGTCCGGAGTTGACCGGAGTTGACCGGATATGTCCGGAGTTGTCCGTATGGCCCCCTGTGTCGTCACGACATCGGTCAAGGTATGCTGCCCAAATGCCAGCCCGCCCGCACTCCTGAGAGTGCGGGCGGGCGAAAGGCAGCGGGGTGAGGGCGGCATCAGAAGCTGGGATAGATCCCCCGCAGCACCCCCAACCCACCGAGGAAGTAGACCTTCACCGTCTCGTCGACGTAGTCCGCGAATTTGAAATTGCTGTCAGTAATCGCGAAGTCTACCCCCCAGTATTCCTGGTTAGTCTCGATCTCCACCGCATTGCTCACCTCAGGCACCGGGAAGGGGATCGACATCGGCAGGAAGACCATCGTCCCCTGCGGGCAGTAGCGATCCAGGATGATCGGCATCTCCTTGCCCGTCGTCTTGTTCAGGTAGCGCGTCACGCGGTACTGCGCCGTCAGCTCGCCCTGATCGCCGCCCGTGCTCTGCACCACATAGCGCAACTGCCCCGCGCCCACCACCAGATTGGTCAGGCGCACGTTATCCAGCGGATTCATGATGCAGTAATCGGGATCGCCCGCGCACTGCAAATACATCGCCGCCAGCAAATTGTCCACGTCGTTGAGCGCCAGCTGGCCTGTGGTCGCGGCGGGCGCGGCCACCTGCGATCCCAGCGAACCGGCGCCACCCGCGTTGTTGATCGCCTGCGCGATCAGCCCGTCCCACATCAGCAAATTGCCCGACCCATCCACGAACGTCTTGGCCGTGTTGGCCAGGGGTGGGTTCGCCCCGCTGCTGGCCACCGCCGCCGTCAGCGTCACGCTGAAGTACGCCGGCTGCACCTCACCACTGGGCATCTTCGTCAGCCCATCGGCCAGCGTCACGGTCGCGCCGATGGCCGGCTGCGCCGCGTTGGTGTTGCCCGAGACCGACGGCTGAATGAACATGCTGCCGTTGGCTGGCTGGCTCGCGCCCGAGCCGATGTACACGTTGTAGCCCGTCGCGTTGGGCACCGTGAAGATCGTGATCGTGATCGTCGAGGTCGCCCCCGTCGTCACGATCTTCACCGCCGCCGCGAGCGGCGTGGTCTCGCCCTGCGCGTTGATCGCCGTCACCTGCACCCAGTAGGTGCCCGCCGTCACACTCCCGCCACTGGTTGCCGTTGCCACCAACGGCGCTGGCGGGGCCAGCAGCGACGCGCTGGCCCCCAGCAGCCACCGCTCTTCGGTGATCTTGAGTTGATAGAGCAGTTCCGCCGTGCGCCGCGCGCGCACATCGGCTTCGAGCGAGCGGCCGCGCCACTGCGCCTGGAAGCTCACCTGGTTCATCAGCGAGATCGTCTGCAGCGTGTTCTGCATCGGCGTCACCGAGTACGTCACCTGGCTGGGCGTGCCGCCATCCGCCAGCGTGCCCCAGTTGCGCGCCGTGTCGAAGCTGGTGATCGCCTTCCAGTGCACGATATCAATGCCCGAGCCTTTGCGCCGGGGCAGCATGTTCACCAGCGGCGTAATGATCGGCACGACAATCTTGGCCGGTGCCTCCAGCTCGTAGCCGATCAAGCCGCTGGCGGTGGTGATCGCGCGGGTAGTGTCGGCCATGGCCTGGCGCACCAGCGCGATGGTTTCATCGGAAATACTCGGGCCGATGGGGCCCGGCGTGTAGAGCATATTTGCCACGAGAAGTCTCCTCCGTTGCGATGGGGTGTGCCACAAACTGCCACAAACTGCCACAAACTGCCACCAATCTCGCGTACCGCCGTCAGTCTGCGCTATGTTGCGAACATGTCATACCAATCCTCTCTGCCGCTCTCTGCCGCTCTGCAGCCCGCTCTGCCTCTCTCTGCAGCCCGCGCAGGCGGGCTTCGTGGCGGAACGCCCCTAGGCGCGGTTTCAACCGCCCGCGCCCTCCACCTACCCGCGCCCTCCACCTACCCGCACCCTTCAACCGCCCGCACCCTTCAACCGCCCGCGCCCCCCACATTCACCGTCCGCCGGATCCCGCGCGCGGCATCGCCTGCAACGTCGGTGACAGCCCGGCTGCCACCTGCTGCAAACGGATCATCTCGGTGGCGATGGCGATCTGGATGTTGGGATCGGTGAACTGGCCGGCCAACGATTCGAGGGCGCGCAACCGTTCGCCCACACCCGGATCGCTGGCATGTGACTGGAGGGGATGCGTCTTGTCGGCCACGCGCAGTTGCGGACCGCCAGGCATCGGCTGGGCTTCGAGGGCGGCCAGCCGGCGCTCGACCTCGCTGACCCTCTCCCCCTGCCCCCTCTCCCGCGCGGCGAGAAGGTCCAGCACGAGGGGATCCAGCCTGGGAGAATCGGACGTGGGCAGGGAAGGGAAAGCATCGCCGTGCGTAGGCCATGTGGACCGCGCCGCGCGCGCGCCCGCGTCGTCGCGGTACAGCGCCAGCGGGGTGGGCGCCCACTCGCCCGGTTCGTCCGCCGCGCCGCGCGCCGTGTGCTCGCCGGCATCCAGCGCGGCGAGCGCGGCCTGGCATGTCGCGCAACCACAGCCAAGCAGGATACCGCGTACGGCAGTGTGGAAGACGGCCTCGCGATTGCCCTCGGGCGTCTGGCCGGTGGCGCTGGCCGTGGGCCGTTCGGGCGCACGCGCGGGCACGCCGGTATCGGGCGTCCCATCAGGGTTATCAGAGAACGGGCCGCGCAATCTCAGCGCCGGACCAGCCGCCTCCGTGCCGTGCGCTGGCTGCCCAGGCAGGCGTGTTGACGCATCAGGGTGGGACGGAGTGCCGTCGGGCCCGACGGCGCGCGCCTGTGTGCCAGCGCCTGCGCCAGCCATGCCGGCGTCACGCATGGGCGTGGAGGTGCCGTGCGCCACGTCATCGCGGAGCGATCCAGGCATGGGCAATGGCGTGCCAGCACTGACATAGCCAGGCGCCCCCAGCGCCGCCAGGTATGCCGCTCGTGCGGGCGGCGGCGTCGCATCGGTCGCGCCGGCACCATCCAGCCCAGCGCGCAGCGCGGCCTGACCCCGCGCCAGCGTCGCGGCGGCAATGGTCGCGGCCGGCTCGTCCAGCGGCGCGGCGTTGGCGCCGGCTGACGGCCCGACGCCCTCTGGATCGGCATGCTCGGCACAAGCGGGAGCGTGCTCGGTGTCCAGCTCGGTGTCATCGTTGGTTTCGTACTCACCATCGCCGCTGGCGTCAGGCTCACCATCGCGATCGGTATCCGGTGCAATAGAGCCATCAGCAGCGGCGCCGCGCGCGACGTTGGGTGCGCCCGTCGGTGCCGCTCCGGCGGCGCTGGCGACACCAGCGGCACGGACATCCGGCGGCGCATCGGCGAACCTGGCCACCGCGCCGTCACCCACGTTGGGCACGCCATCCCACAGCGCCGGCTGGGCGTAGGGGGTGATTGGCACACCTGCCACAGTGGAGAGATCACCAGCGCTGGGCCGCTCGGCGACATCGGCGAGCAGACCGTCCGCGGCCTCGGGCAGCTCGTCCAGCAGTTCGGCCACCGGCACACCGTCGCGCACGAAGGTCACGCCGAGCGCATCGGGATTGCTGGGCAGATCCACCAGCGACAGCTCCACCAGATCGTAGCGGCGCGCCACGGCAATCTCGCGTTCCTGGCGTCGCTCGGTGGACCATTCGACGTTGCTCGCGCCGATGCTGGCGCCGCGCAGCGTGCCATCGAGGATCTTCTCCCAGGTATCCCGCGCGCCACGCGAGATGCGCACCCGCACATACACCTTGCGCTCGGCATCGTCACAGCGCACGGCCACGCGGCGCCCAACGGCCTTGCGCTCGTGCATCTCGCGCACGTTGCCCGCCCAGCGGTCGAAGGCATCGCGGCTGGCCTCGTAGGCGAAGATCGTGCCATAGGTATCCAGCGCCTCGCTGGTGGCGCACAGTTCGATCTCGCGCGCCGCGCGATCCACGATGCGTACGATGGGCGCAAACCCCACGCGGATGACGGCTGGCGCGGGCGCTGGGATTGGACGGCCAGCGGCGCGCGGTTTCACCTTGACGGCGGGCAGGTTCGGGCGTCCAGCGGAGCGAAGCGTCGCCCCAACGGTTGCCGCGACGCGGCTGGTTCTGGTCCTCATAGTGGGTCGCTCCTGTGTGTAGATGAAGCACGACGGGGTGGATAGTGGAGTGGCTTCAGCAGCAGCGCGCCGCGGTGCGCCGGCTAGTCGCGCATGCGCGCGAAAAAACGAGCAGGGTACCGCTCCCCGACGAGAATCCCGCCAGCCGCACATGCACAGCCAGGGGAGGATGAAGGGAGCGGCGCCCTGCTCAGGCTCACCGCGACGGTCACGGACGACAGTCACCGTCCGGCAGCGAAACTATAGATCATATGTTCTAGAAATAGCAAGGAATTGGGGCGTGGCCGCGCCAGGTCATGACCGGAGTTGACCGGACTTGACGGGATGTGACCGGAGATGGGGGGGATGCTATACTGGCCGCGTTGTCGTCTGAAGGACCCTGGTCAGGAAACGCATGGCTGTCGCTACGTCGCCCCACCACTACTACCACACGACTTACGCCATTTGCGGCCTATGCCGCTGCGGTGCTCTTTGCCCTGCATCTCGCGACCTACTTCGTCGCCAGCGTCCGTGACGCGACGATCGCGAGTTCCCTGGCCATCGCCGTGGCGCTGGCGGTGCTCGCTGTCGCCCAGCACCTCGTCGTCTTCCCCGTCGTCGCCGCGTTCAGCGCCCCAACTTGGTCCAAGCTCGCCGCGTACGTCTGGCTGGTAGTCGACACCGCAACCGATCTGATGCAGCTGGCCGATACTCCCAAATCGCTCTATCTGCCGATCCGCCTGGCCGTGAATGTGCTGGCGGCTCTCTGGATCGCCGCCGCCTCCTGGCGCGCCAGCGGCGCAACCCGCGTCATCGGCTTCATCGTCGCCATTGATACCGCCCTCTACTCGGCGGTGGCACTCCTCAGCCCTCTTGCGTTTGTGGTGACCTTGCCCGCGCTGGTGCTGCTCCCGCTCTGGTTCCTGCTGGTCGGACGCCGTCTGGCCCAGGGACCAGTCACCTAGACGCGCACGCGGCGCCCCGACGTTCCGCCAGCCGCACGCCGCCTGCCATCACCCCCGCCACAACACGGCGACGAGATAGCCGAGGTACCCCATCAGAAAGACGACGCTCAGCGTCCGCGCCAGATCGGTTGCCCCATCGGTAAACCAATCCGCCCCTTTAAGCAACAGCCCCACGCCGCCAACCAGCAGGGCAAGCGCGACCAAGATCGTCACCACCAT
>DASYGC010000218.1:0-5535 GCA_036000225.1 Ktedonobacterales bacterium
GAATGTGACGCTCGACAACACCGGCAGCACCGTCGCCGTCGGATGGAGCGTCGGCATCACCGACACCCTGCCGGGCACCAACGTGCCCTGGGCAACGACCAACCCTGCGGCGGGAAGCGTGGCGGCGGGTGCGACCGGTGAGTTCGCATTGATATCCACCGACCGTCTATGCGACGCGTTCAAGCAGCCGCAAGCCTTCACGGCAACCGTCACGCTGTCCAACGGCGCCGTCGCGCCGATCAGCATCACCGATACCATCACACCGGTCGGCACCGCGGGCGGCTTCGCAGTCACGCGGAACCAGGATGTCCAGCAAACCTGCGTGCCGGGCACGGTGCCGCTGGCACCGGCCTACACACTCACGCTGAGCAATCAGTCGAGCGGGACCAGCGTCAACTGGAGCATCGGCCAGTTCGATCTCAACATCAATGGATCGCCCTGGGCCACCGCCAATCCGGCGCGCGGCGTGGTGGAAGCGGGCACGACCAGCAGCATCACCATCACACCCAGCGCGGTGGCCTGCCAGATCGGCGCGCCGACCACCTGGCATGCGCAGATCACCACCAGCCAGGGAACCACCATCACGATCACGGATGTGGTGACACCATAGTGCGTACTCATAGTGTGCTCGCGCCGCACCCCGTAGTTCAGCCGGCCATACCAGTCAACTAGCCAGGTCCGGTCCATGAGTTGCCTCACTCGCGTGGCGCTTGACAGCGCAACCATGATTGTATTATGGTCATCATATTATCGGCGCCGCACCCGCGGCATCCGTCACCGCTCGTACAAACTCGGAGCGAACTACCGACTCAAAGGAGAGCGACACACTATGGGAACAGCTTACATTCTGGATACGGCGCGCACGCCGCGTGGTCGGGGTAAGGCGGGCAAGGGTGCGCTCAGCGGCATCCATCCGCAGGAGCTGCTGGCGCAGACGCTGGTCGAGTTGGGGCGCAAGAGCGGCATTCCCACACACGACATCGACGATGTGGTGGCGGGCTGCGTATCGCAGGCGAGCGAGCAGGGTGGCAACATCGCACGCAACGCCGTGCTGGCGGCGGATTGGCCGCTGGAGGTTGGCGGCGTCACCCTCAACCGCTTCTGTGGCTCAGGATTGCAGGCGGTAAACTTTGCGGCGATGGGAGTCGCCTCGGGCATGCAGCAGGTGGTGGTCGGCGGCGGAGTCGAGAGTATGTCGCGCGTGCCGATGGGCACCGATAATGCCGGCATTGACGGCAACAACACGCGGCTGCGCCAGAAACACTACCAGGTGCCGCAGGGCATCAGCGCCGATCTGATCGCCACCCTCGAAGGCTTCAGCCGTGAGGATCTGGACCGCTTCGCGCTGGAGTCGCAGCGGCGCGCCGCGCGCGCGCAGCAGGAAGGGCGCTATAGTAAGAGCCTCTTCGCGGTGATCGACCCCGCGACCGGCGCCGTGGCGCTGGAGCGCGACGAGTATCCACGCGCGAATACCACGCCGGAGGGTCTGGCGCAATTGGAGCCGGCATTCGTGGCGCTGGGCGCGATGACGGTGGGCCTGAACGGCGAGACGATGGACGAGATCGCCCTGCAACGCTATCCCGAGGCCAAGCAGATTCAGCACGTACATACCGCCGGCAACTCCAGCGGCATCGTGGATGGCGCCGCCGCCGTGCTGCTGGCCTCCGAGGAGTACGTGAAAGCGCACGGGCTCAAGCCACGCGCGCGCATCCGCGCGATGGCGACCATCGGCGCCGAACCGATCATCATGCTTACAGCACCGGCGCCGGCTGCGAAAAAGGCGCTGGCGCTGGCGGGCATGTCAACCCATGATATCGACCTGTGGGAGATCAACGAGGCGTTTGCCACCGTGCCCCTGCAGACGATGCGCAAACTGGAGCTGGACCACACCAACGTCAACGTCAATGGCGGCGCCATTGCGTTGGGCCATCCGCTGGGCGCCACGGGCGCGATCCTGCTGGGCACGGCGCTGGATGAGCTGGAGCGGCGCGATCTTACCACCGCGCTGATTACGCTATGCATCGGCGGCGGACAGGGCATCGCCACCATCATCGAGCGCGTCTAACCAGAAGGCAAAGCCGCCATGCGCTATTCATCGGTTCATAAGGCGCGCACCCGCCACCAGATCCTCACTGCCGCCGCCCGCGCTCTGCGCGCGCGAGGTATCAGCGGAGTCGGCATTGGCGACGTGATGCGGGGGGCCGGGCTGACGCACGGCGGCTTTTATGCCCACTTCGACAGCAAGAGCGCACTGGTGGCCGAAGCCTGCGCGCAGGGGATGGCGGAAACCAGCGAGCGACTGCTCGGTGCCGCGGTTCAGGTGCCCCAGGCTGAGGCGCTCGAAGTCATCATCGATGCCTATCTGAGTCCCGCGCATCGCGACCACCCGGCAACGGGCTGCGTGCTCCCCGCGCTGGCGAGTGAGATCGCCCGCGAGGGACCCGATGTACGCAACGCGTTCACGCGGGCGCTGGAGCAATTGGTGACGGGACTTTCCTCGTTTACCGACGGGCACGCCAGCGGCGGCGATTCCCACGATGACGCGCTGGCGCTGATGGCGAGCCTGCTCGGCACGCTGTTGCTGGCGCGCGCGGTGGACGACCCCATCCTCAGCGAGCGCATGCTGCGGGCCGCGCGCGCGGCGGCGCTGGGCGCGTTTGGACCACCCTCTTAGTCGCTGCCCACAGCGCGGCGTCGCGGGAAGGGGATAGCTCGTGGATGAGGCGACACCTGTTCAGATACCATCGACATCAGGTGCTGGCCCGGAGGCTGTGCAGACTGGTGAACGCTCCAGGCGGCAGGATGAGCGAGGGCTGATGATGCCGCCGCCCATCGCGCACCTGCTGGGGTTTGTGCCAGGATTCTCCGCAACGGGCGAGCCCGTGGTCGAGTTCGAGGCCACCGAGCGCCATGCCAACCCGATGGGGACGCTGCATGGTGGTGTGCTTTGCGACCTGGCGGACCTGGCGATGGGAATGGCGTACGCCAGCGCGCTGGCGCCCGGCGAGTCGTTCACCTCGCTGGAGCTGAAGATCAACTTTCTCAAGCCGGTCTGGCGCGCGAAGCTACGCGCGGTGGGCCGCGTGGTCAAGCAAGGAAAGACCGTGGGACTGGTCGAGTGCGATATCACCGACGAGCAAGGCGCGCTGGTAGCGCGTGCCACCAGTACTATCCTGACACTGCGCGGCGAGCAGGCGACGGGGCGGTAGGCTACGCTCCTCACACAATCGTATAGACCACCTCGACATCGGCGCTGATGCCCGTCTCACCCGGCTCGATAGGGACGGACCTCTGGCGCATGACCCCACTTGATAGGTGGCCATGCGCGGCACCATCTATTCGGTGCGGTGTGCCTTCATCGCAACATTTCAGCATGGGGACGCACTGGTGATACGACGTTCGGATAACGACTCGCATATACCGAGACCCAGAGCGCACACCCGTGCGCGACGACGTATCACCACCGATCACCCGTAGATGGTATGAGATATCTCCTATACGATCCGGGGCGGGACGAATGTTCGCCCGCTCTATGTTTCGGCTGACCGAATACCAGGCTGATTTGAAGCGGCGCATCCCCTTGCTCTGCCCTGAGGTCAGCACCATACGCGGACGTTTGACGTACGTTGAGTTTAGTGCTAAACTAAGGATAGGGAACGGGAGTGGAAGAGGTGGTGAATCGATGAACCGATTGGCTGTGGCAACCTGGATGCGTCTGGCACGTGTCTTTCTGAAGGTCGAACGGGCGGGAACCGAGCAGTTGCGGCGCTGGGACCTGAGCATGGCGCAATTCGATGTCCTGGCGCAGGTGGGCGCCGCCGAAGGCATGACCCAGCAAGAGTTAGCGGATGTGTTGCTGGTGACCAAGGGCAACGTCTGCCAGTTGCTCGATCGTATGGAGCGTAGCGCACTGCTGCGGCGGAGTCAGGAGGGTCGGGTCAACCGACTCTATCTCACTGAGGCCGGACGCAGGCTCTTCAACGAAGTAGTCCCGGCGCACGAGGCATTGCTCGCCGCGCAACTGGGCACGCTCTCGCTCGCGGAACAGCGTCAACTGCTGGATTTGCTGCGCCGGGTGGACCGCGCGCTCGAACCAGCCAGCTCCTGACCCCGCCAGTTGTCATCGCCCGGCGCGTGCCGGGTGTCGCACAGCGATGGGTAAGGGAGCGTCAGCGGCGCGAGCCACCCAGGATGTAGATGCGGCATAATACCCACATGGATAGCACAACTCTGCTTGATGCCCCTCCCGGCGCGTTTACCCAGCGCACGCGCGTACGCAGCTACGAGACGGGGCGCACCGGCGCAATCAGTATAGGCACCATGCTGCGCTATTTTGAGGGCATCGCTACCGAGGCTTCCGCGGCGCTGGGGTTCGACTTCCACTGGTATGAAGCGCATCAGTCCGCCTGGGTGGTGCGTGAGATGCAGGTGCTGGTGGAGGGTGGCGCTGGCATTGGTGACGAACTGGGTCTGGCCACCTGGGTCGCGAGCTTCAAGCGCGTGCAGGCCCAGCGCGAGTACGCCATCTGGCGCCAGGACAACGGTCACCTGGTGGCACGAGCCAGCGCGCGGTGGGGCTACATCGACCGCACGCGGCTGCGGCCAGTGCCGCTGCCCGAGGACCTTGCCGGGCACTTTCCGGTGCTCGGGCACGCGATGCCACCGCTGGCGCTCACCAGGCCATCCGCTGAGGAACGGCCGAGCGGCGAGCACGAGTGGCTGCTGACCGCGCGCGACTATGAGATAGACTCGCAGCAACACATCAACAATGCGGTCTATGCTGATTGGCTCCTGGAGGGTCTGCACCACGCGCTGGCCGGTGATCTGCCCAGTGAGGACAACGCGTTAGGGTCTGGTGGTCCACAGGTCTACCAGATTGAGTACCTGCAGCCAACCCTGCCCGGAGAGGCGCTCTGCGTGGCCACGACCGTCTGGGCGCGGAGCACCGCGGAGATGAAGGTGTCGCAGCGGATCGCGAGCCAGCGCGATGGCGGCGTGCGCGTGCGGGCGCGCTCTGAGCAGCCGCGCGCAAGCGTGGCGGGCGGAGTAATCCGATCGTAACGAATATGCGCTACTATGAGGTGTAGAAGACAGACCAGTGACCAGCGGAATACGCCTGCTGGTCTGGCCAGTGCTGCTTCGTGTACCAGTTGCGCAAGAGAGGACCAAACACCATCATGGATAAGCCGATTACCGAGAAAGCGACTTTTGGCGCTGGATGTTTCTGGCATGTCGAGGCGGCGTTTCGCCAGCTGCCCGGTGTGGTGGCGACCACCGTGGGCTTCGAGGGTGGCACGCGCGACAATCCGACCTATCGCGATGTGTGCTCGCATACCACCGGGCACGCCGAGGTCGTCGAGGTAGATTACAATCCCGCGCGTGTGAGCTATGAGCAATTGCTCGGGATCTTCTGGGCGGAACACGATCCGACGCAACTTAATCGCCAGGGACCCGACGTTGGCGACCAGTATCGCTCGGTGATTTTCTATCACAGCCCCGAGCAGCAGGCCGCCGCGGAGGCATCCAGGGCGCGAC
>DASYGC010000219.1:0-4797 GCA_036000225.1 Ktedonobacterales bacterium
GAGTCGTCCGATCCCCAGCGTCACGAGGGCCAAGGACCAAAAGGGGAGCACCCCAACCGGCCGGCGCCGCGCGTTGCGCACAGCGCTGCCACGCAGCACCCGCACGGCTTGGCCAGTGACAGGAAATCGACCAGGGCCACCTGCCCCCCGGGCTTGAGTACTCGGGCGATCTCGCGCTCTATCTGGTCGCGATCCGCGCCAGTGTCTATCTCATGCACGACGAAGTTGGACAGCACGACAGGCGCCGCACCAGCAAGGACTACGAGTACCTGCCAACCACCTCGGAATGCGTCATCTACGCGATCAGGACCTGCGTCATGCTGCGTCGGCTCACGGCAAGCGAAGGATAACGCCTTCTCAGACACCCTCTATCTGCCAATCGGCTACGGGTAGCTAGCTGCTGGTCAACGTTCGGTTCAACGTCCGGTTCAACTCCCGGTGAAGTAAACGGGATTCAGGTCGCCCGCCAGCTGGGTATACGGAATCAGCGCAGGCCCGAAGCCACAGGGATTCGCCCCGAAGGTGTAGTTTGGATAGCCGATCATCGCCCCTGCCTTCGTGAAAAACAACGGCGTCGGATCGTCGGGCGCCCCAATCACCTTATTTTGGTCGATGCTACAGGCTGCCCCGTCCTGCGCCAGTTGCGCCTGTACCAGCGCCAACACCGCCGCCTGGAGCGCGGCAAGATGGCGCGCTTGATCTCCGGATCCTGCTGCTCCCGGATTGACAATCTCGCGATTGGTCAGCGCCTTGCCGCTGCTCAGGTCGAGATTCACGCTCACATCGAGATTGACGCCGTGGGCGGCTCCCGCGTACATTTGGTAGCCCGCGTACCCCACCGAGAGCAACCGTGGCGTCAGGTAACTGCCCGCCACATCCAATGTGATATCGCTGGACGGGCTGCCCACTGGCGATGGCGGCAGCGTTGCCAATCCCGCCAGGAACTGCGTCTTCTGCTGCTCAGCGGCGTTGCGTAGCGCCGTATTGATCGCCGATTGCACCGATGTATTCGCCAGCCCGCGTACCTGCGCGTAACTGATTTCCCAGGTCGCGGCTGGATTAGCCTGTTGGCCATCGTCTTTGACCACCGTGAGCGAGGCGTGCGGCGCTGCGGTGGGAGACGCGCCGCCACCTCCAGGCGTGACGTGGGAGATGACGAAGGTGGTGATCGAGCTGGCCGGGGCAGTGTAGGTGAAGCGCGTAACACCATGGCCAATGGTGAAGGTGTCGCTGAGCTTGGAGAGTTGTTCGTTCGCGCCCGAGGTGCGATAGGCGGTGATGGTCGCGCTGGAGAGGCCCGCAAACTTCGACAGGTCATACGTCACGGCGCGGGAAGACGCTTGATCATTCGTCGTGACGAGGACGAGTTGCTGGGCGTCCGCGGCGTAGGCAGCCAGTGTATTCTTGGGATCGTTGTTGGTGATGATGTGCGTGCCGGGCCGGATAAATTGGCTGTACTGGCCCATCGCGTCGTACTGCCGGGTTCGTGTGAAACCTTGGTAGTTGGGGTCGCTCGCACAGAACGGCGTCTGGATCAGCCCATAGCCATTCTGCTTGCCGCCGCAATTGTCTTCGACTGCCTGCCAGTAGACCCAGGCAGCAGGGTGCATGCCGTTCATATCGCGCAGGATGCGACAGGATAGCGCCAGCGCTCCCGCCATCGTGGTTGGGGAGCCCTGGTTCTTCGCGGCATAGACACAGTCTGTGTCCCCAAGGTAGTCGGTGGCATCGGTGGTGTACTCCGACATCCAGAGGCGCTTGTTCGCAGTGCTGGCTGCGGTAGAGAGGTTCGTGAGCGCCTGGTCGGAGGAGTAGTTATAGCTGTGCGTGTTGATCTGCGCGACCTCGCTGTGCGTCGTTGCACTGTAGCCATTCCAGGCGTCGACGGCGTCGTCGATATGATTGTCGTCGGGGGTACTGATGCTCGTATAGGCGAGCATATTCCGGCTTTGCAATTGCGCATAGAGATCCTGGATGACCCGCTCCTGCTGGGCAACATCCACGTACATCCCTTCCTGGTGTCCAGCATTGCCGTTCGTATTCCAATCGACATCTGGCTCGTTGAACGGCTCGACGGTGCGGAAGCTGATGTTGCCCAGCGCGGCGCTGTCGTGGAAGGATTGCACGATGTCAGCGAGGTATGAGGCATATTCCGACTCCGTCGCTTGGCGCAGGTTGTCCTGTTTGCCGTCACCCTGCGTACAGGAGTTCATCAAAAGCCACGGGGGAGCGGAATTGGCGAAGGCTTCAAAGAGCGCCCCGGCGCCGATCCGCGTTTGGGCCTCCTTCAGGACGGTCACCTGCGCCGAATCCGTGAACGGAAAGGTCACCGCGGATTGACTCCGCTCGAGGGACGGAACGTCTTTGAAGGCGCCGAAGCCGCCCTGGCAGGTATTGCTCGGGCCGCCAGCCCCGAGATTGAAACGAGCGATGTTGAGGCCAAGTCCCTTGCCAGGAGCGAAGAGCGCGTCTTCGAGCATGCCGCGTTGCGCAGCATTTGGCCAACTCCCCACCAGTTCGGCCCACCAGGCGAGCGATGTACCCCAGCCCTCGAAAGCGAATTGTTGGGAAGGATCAGGAGTGACGACGGCGGGCACGCTCGGGCCGCCACAGGCGGGCAACACGACCACCAGGACAACCAACAGGAGCACGACAGAGACAGCGCGTCGAGATGGTGGTCGCCGCATGGTTTGATCCTTCCCGGAGGATGGGCCCCAACGAATAGCGTGGCGCACCGTGCGAGCGCACCGTATCGGGCGACGGTCGCCCTGCGGAAGCTGCTGTTGCCTCTCACTAGAGGGGCGGCGGTCAAGTACGTGATAGCAGCAAGGTAGCCTTTAGCTAACGTCAGTTCGGGATAAGGGTATGCGTGTGCGTGTGGCATCGATAGGGATGCCCCAGCGGCACGCTTCCGGATAATCCTCAGGTTGCAACGACTTCGAACGCGCTGACTGTGCGCCGTCCAAAGATACCAGACCTCTTCAAGTTCCCGGACCTCTATGAGTGTGCAGAACAATAGCGAGGGAACAATTCGCCCCGGGACAAGCATTGAGCGCTCTCTGTGCGGCGGTGTTGGCGTTGGCGTCCCACGCAGCCCCCCACCGGCCACCGTCGGCCAGGGCTAGGGCAATGTAACTGTTGAGGGCAACCACCGCGACAAAGGCGTCAGGTTCGGGGAGAGCACGTCGCCCAGCCTCCTCTGCTTCTGCCTGGTTGCGGTATTTATAGGACCAGGCGTACCGGTTCGTGGATGGCGAATAGACGATTGCTCCCCACCCATATAAGAGCACTCCTATTACGGGCGTCCCCATGATGATCTTGCCTCCACAAACTGCACCATAATGTGCGCAACCGATACCGCTACCGATGCGCACGATTCCTGTGGAGGCCCGACCGTCGTAACCTCATGCCATTGTACATCACCAACGTGATGTGTGGTTGATGATCGCGCTCCCACAGGTGGTATCTCACCACCTGGAGCGCCGTTGGCTTGGGCTCCCATCTACCGGTGTAACGGGTGCGGCAACACGTGTGACTACTGCATCCTCCAGCTCTTCCTCCCGTTCGGGCTGATGGGTCGTGGTGAACTGCATCACAGTCCGGCTGGAGGTACCTCGCTTATCCCGAACTCACGTTATTGTAGGGCGCTGGCGCGGGTGTTCGCTCGGGAGCGGGATGCCCCATCACGAGGTCTCCTGTCGCCGCGGGTGCGGGGTGCCAGGCGGTCGGCCCAGTCCGCATCGGCGCCATACCGTTCACATAGCGCCAAGCAAACCGTATAGACAGCCCATCCGCTGCTTGATACTCGCCTGCTGGTAACCCCGTCACTACCGAGATTAGCAGCCGAGCTTCAGTCGGCGGGCCCGAAAAACACCCACCTCGCCGGTCCGCGATTCCCCCTCGCATGCATTCGAGGAGTCCGAAGCCCCACGTGCTCCCGCCACCGCCGCACACCTCTACGAAGCGGGCGCGGGCGCCTCCGCGCTGACCGCGTGGCCAGTGGGCTGCGACGCGTACATGCCCTCGATGGCGCTGGCATATTTCGCCAGGATCACGCGCCGCTTGAGCTTGAGCGTCGGCGTCAGCTCCTCCGATTCCGCCGTCCACTCGCCGGGCAGGATGGTGAAGCGCTTGACCTGCTCGGCATGGTTCAGGTGGCTATTGGCCTCCACCACACCACGTTCGACCTCGGCCACCACCGCCGGGTCCGCCGCCAGTTCCGCCGGCCCGCTGGTCACGATGCCCCGCGCCTTGGCCCACGCTGGCACCACCTCCTGATCGAGCACGATCAGCGCGGTGATGTACGGGCGGTTGTCGCCGATGGCGATGGCCTGACCGATCAGCGCGTGATGCTTGAGGTGCGACTCGATCAGCGACGGCGCGATGTTCTTGCCATATGAGGTGATCAGCAGTTCTTTCTTGCGATCCACGATGCGGTAGTAGCCGTCGGCGTCCACGGTGGCGATGTCGCCGCTGTGCAGCCAGCCCTCGGCATCGAAGATCTCCGCGGTCTTGTCGGGTTCGCGGTAGTACGCCGGCATCACATTGCCGCCGCGGATCAGCAGTTCGCCATCCTCATCCAGTTTGCCCTCCACGCCTGGCAGCGTCACGCCCACGCTGCCCAGTTTGATGTGGCCCGGCGGATTGGCCGTGGCGGGTCCCGTCAGCTCGCTCATGCCCCACACCTCGATGATGGGCAGGTTGAGGCTGGCAAAGAACTGGAGCACATCCAGCGGCGTGGGCGCCGTGCTGGTGTAGGCGATCTGGCACTGATCGAGCCCCAGTTTGCCTCGGATC
>DASYGC010000220.1:0-5514 GCA_036000225.1 Ktedonobacterales bacterium
GTTCCCCCCCTCGTTGCGCAAGCCCAGACCGATGACGAGGTTGACGACGATGCCGACCGCCGCGGCGACAAACATGAGCCAGGGCGTCACGCTTTCAGGATGCCGCAGCCGCTGAATGGCTTCATAGGCGATGACCGCGACCACCAGAATCAGCGTCACGGCGTTGGCCAGCGCGGCCAGGATGCCAATGCGATGGTACCCATAGGTGTTGCGCGCATTGGCCGGGCGCTCGGCCTGCGCGGCGGCGAACCAGGCAAGACCCAGCGCCACGATATCGGTGGGCACATGCCCCGCATCCGAGAGCAGCGCCAGCGAGTGGGAGAGGAGTCCACCCAACAACTCCACCACCAGGATCAGCGCCGTCAGGAAAAACGCCGTCCTGAGCTTGCTACCAGTCATGGCATGCGCATGGTTGTGCGGTTCGCCCATGAGACTTCTCCTTCCCTCGCTTCAGTCGGCGCACCAGCGACCGCGACGCCTGGAACAGACGCGTGCGCCTGCCCAGTCTCCGGCGCACCAGCACCGTGGCCTTGATGGGTCAGGCCCAGTTGCATCAGCAACCCAACATGCGCGTCGTCGAGGGTGTAGTAGACGAACTTGCCAGCGCGACGCGCCTTGACGAGGCGGAGGGCGCGGAGGAGGCGAAGATGCTGGGAGACCGCCGACTCGCTGACCCCCACCACGCTGGCGAGGTCGCACGTGCACAGTTCCTGGTGCAGCAGCAGGTGGATCAGCTTGGCCCGCGTCGGATCGGCCAGGGCGCCGAAGATGTCCGCTACGCCACGGTACACGGACTCCTCCGCCAGCCCAGCGCGCGCATGCGCCACCCGCTCAGGGTGGACACACGGCATCTCACACCTGTCCTTCGTCACAGGGCCAGGTGGAGCAGGAGTCGAGCGCGGCGACATGCGGACACGCCTTTCCAGGCCACATCGTTGAGCTAAACAGGTACAACGATTACGTAGTCACTACATTGAACCATACCATGCCGGCGTGCCTACCGCCATTCCCCCAATGATGATCGGTGCGCCAACGCGTCCAGTAGGCACCAACGCCAGCGATGTGCTATCGTGTCTGTCAGCCAGCGATGCTTGCCTTGCCACCCGCGCGAGCGCGGATGGATCGGCGCCCGCTTCTTCCTTCCCGCGCGGTTGCCGGGCAGGTACACCAGATTCCCTATCGCCTACTCGTCGAGAGGAGCAGTTGTCCATGGCAGACCAGCCGTCGTTAGAGACCATTCCTGGGTCGTTCGCCGGGCTCGAACAAGCCTTCCGCCCTGAGCGCGCCGCCACGGTCGATAAGACCATCCAGTTCGACTTTAGTGGCCGCGAAGCCGGCACCTGGACGCTCGTCGTCAAGCAGGGCACCGTCGCCTATCACGAAGGCGCGGCCACCAACCCAGGCACGACGGTGACCGTCGATTCCGACAACTGGCTCGCTATTCTCAAGGGCACGCTCAACCCCATGAGCGCCGTGCTCGGCGGCAAACTCAAGCTCACCGGCGACATGGCGGTCATGATGCAGTTTCAGACCTGGTTCGAGCGCACGCAGAGCTAGCGCGCTGGCGGCTGCGCCGGCGTGGTTCAGACGTGGAGGCACTCCCATGCGTTGGATCCGCGGGGCAGTCTCCGGCCTGGCATTCATCCTGGGGCTGGTGGCCCTGCTCGGCGGTCTGCTGGTCGGCAGCACCACAGTGGTGGCCGATATCGCCTCAGGTCACCCGCTCGATGCCGGCACCATCGTCACACTCGTCTCAGCGGCAGTGGCCATCGCCGCCGGCTTCGCGTTCTCCTGGGTCTCGCGCGCCGTCGGTGGCGAGTACGGCATTATCCGCGACTACCGCGAACGCCCGCGCAAGCGCCGTGGCGCGGCGCGTGTGTGAGGCTGCACCCGCCCGCGCCAGTACCTACGCGTGTCTGTGAATGCCTTCCCAATTCAACGTACCCCCAACCGGCTCTACCACTCCTCCCACCGGATTGCGTATCATTGAGAGTGGGGGGGACATGCGGTGACTCAAGGTATGTCGTGCGCTTGGCAACACGGCGGCCAGAGTGAGATCTCCCCGCGCTTGGCAAGGGAGCGGCATGCGACATCCACGAACTGACGATCGCTTGTTAAACGAGTGCGCGATGGCGCCCCTCACCGCCCGTGGCGCACCACGCGCGCGCGGGCGCGTGGTCCACTTTGCGACGCTGCTGCTGGGCGCGCTCATTGTGGCTGGCTGCAGCTCGGGTACTGTCGGCACCACCGGCAAGTCCGGCACTGGCGCGCAGGTCGCCCCCACCGTCGCCGTGCCCGCCGCCGCCGTCGATCTGCAGCAGACCATCGAGAACGTGATCCAGGTGGTGCAGCCCTCGGTGGTCGAGATCATCAGCACCACCGCGCAAGGCCAGGCAATCGGCTCGGGCGAGATCCTCACCGGCGACGGCTACCTCGTCACCAACGACCACGTCGTGCGGGGTGCCAGCCAGTTCCAGGTACGGCTCTCGAATGGCAACAAGCTCACGGCCCAGCTGACCGGCGAGGCGCCCGCGGATGATCTGGCCGTGCTCAAGGTGAGTCAGAGCGGCATGCGCCCCATCAACATCGGCAACTCCAGCGCCGTGCGCGTGGGCCAGTTTGTGCTGGCGATCGGCTCGCCACTTGGCCTGCAACAGTCGGCCACCTTTGGTATCGTCAGCGCCCTGGACCGCACCGCTAGCGAGGCGCCCAATGGGCCCGCCGGCACCCTGACCGGCCTGATCCAGACGAGCGCGCCCATCAATCCCGGCAATAGCGGCGGCGCCCTGGTCGATCTGCAAGGGCGCCTGATCGGCATTCCCACCCTGGGCGCTGCCGACCCGACCACTGGTGTAGGGTATAATGGAATTGGTTTTGCCATTCCCTCAGACCGCGTCAAATTCATCACCGATCAGCTCATCAAGAGCGGCCACGTGACCAGTACGGGTCAGGGCTTCATCGGCATCGTCGGCGTAACGGTGACCCCCGACCTGGCCACGAACAACAACCTGACGGTAGATCACGGCGTGGCGATTACCGACTTCGCCTCAGACGCCTCCGGCACCAGTCCGGCACAGCGGGCAGGTCTGAAGCAGGGCGACGTCATCATCGCCGTCAATGGGGTCTCCATCGATACCCTCCAGGATCTCGCTGGCGCCCTGCAGCAGCAGGGTCCCGGCGCGCAAGTCACGCTGACCATCGTGCGTGGCAGCGCACAGCAGCAGGTGAAGGTCACGCTCGGCGAGCGGCCGACCTCCGCCGGTTGAGCACTATGCCTGATCGGCAGCTGCGCTGGTTCGGGCGCACGCGCGCTGGGGCACAGAGCCTGGCCAGCGCGGCATTTGGCGCGCGCGTCCAACTCGACCAGGGGCGCCGCGTCGGCGGCCGCGACCATGCGCCAGCGTGTGTTGCTGCGCTTCGCTATCTTCACTCAGACCACCGAAGAGTTTGGCAAGATGGAGGCGCTGGGCGCCACCTTCGCTCACCTGTCCGCACATCTCACCCGGCACTGGCCCGCCGCGTCGGAGTCCCTACCGTTCTACCCCGCGTTCCGTCCGCATAGCGAGCGGTGAGCGTGTTGTTGTCAACTCCAGCCACTCAACGAGGTGGATGCAGTCTCCGGGGCTGTGCGGAAGGATTACGTCCCGTGCCTAGTGGATCGCTCACGATTGAGCAGGTGCTGACGCTGCTCGCGACAACGCCGCCGCGCATTGCCGCGCTTACTGCTGGTCTGGCGCCGGCTCAATTGCATCCTGCCTCCCACCACGATGAGTGGTCCGCCAACGAGGTACTGGCCCATCTCCGTGCGTGCGCTGATGTCTGGGGCAACTGCATCGTGGCGATAATTGCTGAGGATACACCGACGCTACGGGCCGTCAATCCTCGCACTTGGATCAAGGGGAACGACTATCTCGAACTGGCATTCCAGCCATCGTTGCGCGCCTTTGCCACGCAGCGCGCCGATCTCCTGGCCGTCCTGGAACCGCTGCCGCGCGATGGCTGGTCACGTGCGGCGACCGTGACGGGGGCAGGCAAGGTACTCGAGCGGACTGTATTAGACTATGCGCAGCGGCTGGCGCGCCATGAACGGCCGCACGTCAAGCAGGTCGAACGCAGCGTCAACATGAGGCGCAGGTAGCAACGGCCACCCCGCGCATGATACGTTTGGCTCGTGCTGGGTGCTTTCCACCCGCCAACGAGGACTCTCACCCATGCTCACCGTGCGTCAGGTTCTGGCCATGGACCCCTTCGCCAATCACAGCCACCTCGTCGCTGGTGCTGACGGACTCGACAATGAGGTGCGCTGGGCGCACCCCGTCGATATCCCCCAGGCCGACGAATGGGTGCGCGCGGGCGAGTTGCTGCTCACCACGTTCTACGGCCTGCGCGACAACGCCGAGGCGCAGATCGAGCTGAGCGCGCAACTGGCCGCCAAGGGGCTGGCCGGCCTGATCGTCGCCGTCGGCAAGTACCTGGACCACGTCCCCCCCGCCATCCGCGAGGCCGCCGACGCCGTCGGCTTTCCCATTATCGAGCTGGAGTGGCTCGTACCCTTCGAGGATGTTGTACGCGCCGTCTCCGAGCACATCATCAACGAGCAGTACGCCCTGTACAAGCAGTCGCTGGCCATCCACCGCTCGCTCACCCGCGTTGTGCTCGACGGCGGCTCGCTGCAGGATGTTGCCACCGAGTTGTGCTCGCTGCTGCGCCGGCCGGTCGAGATCGATGATCTGCGCTTCGCCGTGCTGGCCGAAGCCTCCGGCTCCGACACCGAGATCGACGAGAGCCGCCGCGCCGCCATCCGCGAGGGGCACAGTAGTCCCCAACTGCTGGAACACCTGCGCCGCTCGGGGGTCTTCGCCCGCGTGCGCGCCTCGCTCGCGCCCGCGCGCATTGACGTCACCTCCGAGACCTGCGCGCTTGGCATGACCATGGCGCGCATCCTCACGCCGATCGTCGTCGCCCGCAAGATTCACGGCTACGTCTGGATCATCGCTGGTGGCCGCGACCTGGAGCCGCTCGACTTCCACGCCATCGAGCACGCCGCCACCGTCACCGCCCTGATCCTCTTTCGCGACCAGACCGTCCACCAGTCCGAGCGGCGCGTCGAGAGCCGCGTCATCAGCCGTCTCTTATCCGCAAATCTCACGCTCGACAACACCCTACGTGAAGAGGCCGCCCAGTTCCGCTTGCGTCTCGAAGCCCCCCATGCCGTCGTCGTGGCCGACCCCGGCGCCAACGATTCGCCTGTGCTCGAGATGGCCGCGCGCTCCGCCGCCCGCTATTTGGGTCTGCCCGCCGCGGTCGGCGAGCGTGCCGGCCGCGTCGTCGTGCTGGTCGAATGCACTCGCGCCCAGTCAGTGGACGACTACTGTCAGCGCCTTCTCGTCGAAACGCGCCTGCTCGACGATCCTATTCACCTCGGTGCCAGCGCACGCCACAACGACGCCATCACCCTCCACCACGCCTACGAGCAGGCGCTCGAATCACTCACCCTGCTGCCCACCCTCGGCG
>DASYGC010000221.1:0-1672 GCA_036000225.1 Ktedonobacterales bacterium
CGTCCGCTGGGGCGCGTGCCCGGAGTCGGCCTAGCCCTGATGAGCGGGGGGATGCTGCTCAGCACGCTGATGACCTATGGGCAGCAGTGGCATGGCGTGTTCTGCCTGACGCGGGACTGTTCGCCCTCCGGAGTCGGCCCCCTCGACGCGATTGGCCAACTGCCCCTCTACCGGCTTGCGCCCACGTGGATCTACGGGATGAACCACCTCAGCGGAGCGCTCGTCGCCTGTCTCGCGGTGGTCGCGGTGATGCTCGTCGGTCATGATGTCGTCCCGGGGCGCCTAATCGCGCCGCTCTCCGACGATTCAGGCGCGGCGGTGGCCGCGGCGGTGGAGGCCGAGTTGGACAACTGGAAGGTTGACGACGCCCGGCCCGGTTGGCATGACACGGGCGTCTTCGACGCGGTCAGCGATACGGGCAAACTCCAGGAGACGGGGTATCGCATCTTCGCCGTCAGTCCCCGCGCGACGGCCAATCTCCCCGCTGTTGAGAATCCCGACGACGACGCGACAGAGCCGCCCGCTTGGCGCTTCCCCGCCTACGACTACACCGCCAGCCTTGACCAGGCGTAGCGCGCTCGCCGGTCCCCGTGCTAGACTGTGCTGGCGATGCCAGGAGCATGGGGAGAACTGTGATGATGGATGCCAACAGGCGGGCGCTGCCAGCCGATCCCCGGTTACGCGAGGCGCTGGAGCAGGGCTATACGCTCCCAGCGGAGTGGTATACCAGCGACGACGTGTTCCGCCTGGAGCAGCGGCGGCTCTTTCGCAGGACCTGGCAGTATGCGGGCCTCATCGAGCAGGTGGCCGCGCCCGGCGACTTCTTCACCTACCGCGCGGGCGACCTCTCGCTGATCGTGCTGCGCGACGATGGCGGAACGCTGCGCGGCTTCGTCAACGTCTGCCGGCATCGCGGCTCCGAACTGCTGCTGGACCCTTGCGGGCATCGGACGACGATCCAATGCCACTATCACGCCTGGACGTATAACCTGGACGGCACGCTGCGCGCCGCGCCAGCCGCGAAGGAGGAGCCGGGCTTTCGCAAGGAGGACAACACGCTCTTTCCGGTCCAGGTGGCGACGTGGGGTCCGTTCATCTTCGTGAACCCAGACACGCACGCCCGGCCGCTCGGCGACCTGCTGGGGGAGCTGCCGGCGCTGGTCGCCGCCACGGGCGTCCCGCTCGACGCGCTCAAGCGACGGGTGCGCCGGGTCTACGACATTAAGGCCAACTGGAAGGTAGTTGTGGACAATTACCTTGAGTGCTACCACTGCCCGACGGCGCATCCCGGCTTCTGCGATCTGATTGATGTGAACAGCTATGCGGTAACGGAGTACGAGTATTTCTCGACGCAGGGCGGCGCGCTCAAGGAGTCGGCGAAGGCGGGCAAGAGCAACCTCTACGACGTGAGCCAGGGCGTGCGGGAGGGCTTCTACGCCTACCTCTGGCCAAACTTCACCCTCAATATCTACCCCGGCCCCGGCAACGTCTCGCTCAACCTCTTCGTGCCGCTGGAGACGGGGCGCACGCTGGCGATCTATGACTACTGCTTCGCCGAGAGCGTCTCCGAGCAGGAGGAACGCGACTTCGTGCGCTTCATTGACCAGGTGCAGGATGAGGATGTCGTGCTCTGCGAGTCGGTGCAGCGCGGGCTGCGCTCCGGCTACTTCGA
>DASYGC010000222.1:0-2426 GCA_036000225.1 Ktedonobacterales bacterium
TGGAGCGAGGTCGAGGGGTTAGCCTATGTGCACCGCAAACCTGGGAGTCTAGGCCGGTGGATTCCTAACACTGCCCTGGCCATCGTGGTGGGGAGGATTGTAGGCGCCTCAGAGTGAAGCGACGCAACCACCTGGTACATCAAGCCTGAAATGCGCTGAATCGCGGAGAAAGGCCAAATCAGCCGGCCGGCGGCGGCAGCGGCCGCACCATCGTCGCCAGCAGGTGCTCCAGCGCGGCTTCGGGGTCAGCGCACAAACCGGCGTGCGCCGGTGAGGTCTGGATGATGGTGCTGCGCGGCGAGGTCAGCCAGTGGAAGCGCTGCTGTTGCGACAGTTGACCGATGGGTCCGGCCACCGCGCCTCCCACGCAAATCAGCGGTATTAGTTCCAACTGCGCGAGAATCAGTGTCGGGTCCAGATCGGGAGCGAGGGCGGCCAGCCGCGCATGATCCAGTTCGATGCGCGCGCGCAGAAACGCGCGTGCCCGGCAATACAGGATCGCCCCGGCATTGATGCGCTCGCCCCGCTCGACGCGTGGGACGATGCGCACGATGGCATAGTCAAACGAGCTGCGCACGGGCATGCTCAGCCACCTCCACGAACGCGTGCGACGCCTCAAGCCGGCTGATCAGATAGGTGGAGTACGCCGCGCGCTGCTCCGCGGGCCCGGCGAATTGCGGGTCGGCGAGCAGCCACTCGTCGGGGATGGCCGCCACGATCCGTTCGAGCGCCGCGGGCGTCAGCCGGGCGCGCAGCGTGGCGTCCGCTTCGGCCAGCGCGGCGGCCTGGGGCAGCAACACATGCTCCTTGATGGCCGCGAATGGTCGGCGGCTCTGAGCGCGATAGTCACCCCAGTTGTGGTGGAAGTAGAGCGCGGCACCATGATCGATCAGCCAGAGGTGTTTGTGCCAGAGCAGCATATTGGTGTTGCGCGCCGTGCGGTCCACATTGGTGGTGTAAGCGTCGAACCAGACGATCTCCGAGGCCAGCCGCGCGTCCACCCGCGGGCGTGCCAGCGGATCGAAGGCCAGCGCGCCAGGCAAGAAATCCAGGGCGAGGTTGAGGCCGCCGCTGGCCTTGATGAGATCCTGTACCTCGAAGTCTGGCTCATTGCGCCCCAGCGCGGGATCGAGCCGGGCAAACACAATCTCCGGCACCCGCAGACCGAGTGCGCGCCCAATCTCGCCAGCCACCAGCTCGGCGATCAGCGCACGCGGTCCCTGGCCCGCGCCACGGAACTTGAGCACGTACAACCCGTCGTCGTCCGCCTCGACAATGGCCGGAAGCGAGCCGCCCTCGCGCAGGGGGGTGACGTAGCGCGTCACCGTGACCGTGCGTACCATGGAGAATCCTTGTGCCGATGGCGCGGTTCAGGCTTGAATAGGTTTCAAAAGTACCACCGGGATCTCACGCCCGATGCCCGCCTGATAGCGCGCATAAACTGGCATCTGGGCGACCAGACGTGGCCAGAGACGGGCGCGCTCCGCTGGCCCCGCCACCACAGCAGTGGCCACCTGGCGTCGGCGCCCCAACTGGATTTCGACCCGAGGATTGGTCAGCAGGTTCAGATACCAGGCCGCGTGGTACTCGCCCCCCCAGTTCGAGGCGACCACGCAACGCTCGCCTTCGATTTCGAAATAGGCGAGCGGAACGGTATGGCGCTGCCCGCTCTTACGTCCAGTGGTGGTCAGCAACAGGCAGCGCGCCAGCCCAAGGTTGCCGCCCAATAGCCCACCCGTCAGGCGATAGAACGCGATGTGCAGGCCCGTGCCCAGTTGCCGCGAGCGCCGTGCCCGATGCGCTGGCCGGCTGGTGATCGTCACGTGAAAGACTCCGATCGAGCGAGATGTGGCCAGCGCGCGTACGCCAGCCTCATTTGCAGTATACCGCGCCGCGCCAAGCACAGCGGCGGGCAGCCACTCTTGATTGAGCGGCTGCCTGCTACTGGCACCATGCCAAATCTTGAAGCACACTCCGGATTCCGAAAGGCGTACAACCGTACACCGCTACGAGTTTGGGCAGCACTCCTGATTGACTGGGAATCCGCTGGGTGGAGCAACGGAGGACAGCCCCCAACTCAGCACCCAGACGTTGCACGACGTGACATTAGGGCAAGGTGGTGAAAACCTGATTGAAGATAGCCCAATGACCCGAGACGGTAGTGTAGAACACCCCGATGTGGTGATGGTCGTAGACTGTCCCGGCGCCGCCAGGATGCCAGTTCGGCGTTACGAAGACCAGCGCGGTGCTGTTTTCCATTGAACCCAGTGTGGTCCATTAGGGAGCTGCTGCGTCCCGGTGAAGCGTGGCAAACGAAGATGGGAGGCCACGTGTGCCTACACCGCCAGCCGTCCAGTGTCGACGAGCCAGCGCAGGAAGCGCAGGCGCGCCAGTTCGGCTTCGCTGAAGAGATCGCGGCGCTGCGC
>DASYGC010000223.1:0-1709 GCA_036000225.1 Ktedonobacterales bacterium
GACTTCTAATTGCCTGATCGTTTGATACTACGTTCAGGTGATCGGTGGCGTCTCGTCGTCGCGCACGGGTGTGCGCTCTGGGCTCGTTATGCCGTAGTCGCGCACGGGTGTGCGCTCTGGACCTCGATATCTGCGTAGTCGCGCACGGGTGTGCGCTCTGGACCTCGTTATGCGTAAGCCTTCATCCGAACTGAGCATTACCACGTGCCGCGGCCCGCGGCCAGCAGTCCGCGATGCTCTTCCCAGCGCCGCAGCAGCAACGCGGCCGACTCAGAGGTCAGGCGACGCATGGCCCGCAGTTGCCGCGGGTCCACATGGCCATCAGCCAGGGTCAGGCGGTCGTGCTTGCCGCGGAAACGCAGGTCGCGCGCCAGATCGTCTATCGGGACTTCGGCGTACGGCTCTTCGCCGCCTTCGCGCGCGAAGGCGTGGCTGCTCGCCGGGCGCGGCGCGTACTCCGCGACATAGTGCGCCAACCGCCGCCGTGCCTCGCCCGCATCGTCGGTCACGAAGTCCACCACCAGCCGTCCACGGAGCAACAGCGTGCCCGGCAGCCGGCCATCGGGACGCAATGGGCGCAGACTCACGTGCCAGATGGTGTCGCCGGCACACAGGCGCATGTGGTCGAACTGGCCGCTGGCAGCGTAGAAACACTTGGGGCTTGGTGGCCGCCCACTCTGGCCCAAGCTCGCCCAGGGGCAGTAGTAGAGATAGTCGCTTGGCATCGTCGCTGGTACCCCCCTGCCGCTGGCCGCCTGATCTCCGAGTATGGTGGACCTGCGCGCTGGTGTCAAGCAGGTGTGAGAGTGGGGTACCAGAGCGCGGTGGCAGGCAGACGGCGAGGTGAACATCCGCGTGAATCGTAACCGTGGGGCCCGCCCCACGTAGAATAGGATGAGCCACGCCGCATTGATGCGGCCAGACAACGGCCAACACCACAGACACATCCACGAAGGGCAAAAAGCAACCATGATGTATAACAGCTATGAAAGTCGGACCTCGCTGGGCATCGCCGAGCGGTGGGAGCGGGTGTTGTGCTACGCGCTGGGCTGGATCTCAGGCATCGTGATGCTGATCGTCGAGCGCGAAAACCGCAACGTGCGCCGCCACGCCACGCAGTCGATGCTGGTGTTTGGTGGATTGAATATTCTGGCCTTCGTCGTGGGCCTGATCGGCGGTGTGTTCGGACACATCCCCCTGATCGGCTTCCTGTTTGCCTTCGCGTTCGGCGCGGTCGGCTGGATTATCGGCGCCGTGGCGCTCGTGCTCTGGCTGCTGCTCCTGCTGATGGCCTACGCGCGCCCCAATTTCTTCTTGCCACTGGGCCGTGCCTACGAGCGGCTGCTCGGCCAGGCACACTGAAGCGGCACGCGTCACGACGCGGTTGATCTCATATCTCTGCAGTCCGCGCAGGCGGACTTCGTGGCGGAACGCCTCCAGAGGGAACCGTCGCGGTGTCAACCGCTGGCGCCGCTAGCGCCGTCGGTAGGCCGCTGAGGCGCGGTTTCAACCGCTGGCGCCGCCGTTAGGCCGCCCCCAGCCGCCGGAGCAATCCCGCCAACAGGGCAATGCGTGGCGCGATGTCCGCCACGTTGACGAACTCGCCCTCGTTGTGTGCCAGGTCGCCGGTCAGGCCCATGCCATCGAGGGTGGCGACGCCCTCGGCGGCGGTCGAGTTGCCGTCTGATCCGCCACCCGTGGAGGTGCCG
>DASYGC010000224.1:0-3269 GCA_036000225.1 Ktedonobacterales bacterium
TCTGCCTGGCGTGCGGGTGTGCCGGACTAACCTGCTTACGCGATGTCCACGAACCGCTGGTCAAGGGAGGAACGAGGCGTTGTAGGCCCAACACATCCGCCTGGCTTACCTGGGGCCACGGCAATCAACGGCAAGCATCGGGGCGTCATTGCCCGGTCCAACCGCGCCCACCAGTTGCCACCGTCTCAAACCTTGCAGGTGATGGCTCGCTACTGCGCCGATACCGCTTCCTTCGCACAGCGCATCGAATGGTTCTGCGCCTCGAAACGGCGTCTCAGGTCAGATGTACTCAGGCGGTGCGCCCAGACCTCGAGCACGCGACGTGGACCGACCGCACCGAGGCTGGCCAGCCGTGCTATCATGGCGGGAGCGGGAGAGCAACCGGACCCGTCTGACGGCGCAAGAGTCATGAGCGAGAGAAGGGTGGGGCAGCATGCTGGCGAAGGTGGGCACCTGCGCGGTGGTCGGCCTGGAGGGCGCGCTGGTCGAAGTCGAGGTGGATATCGGTCATGGGCTGCCCGCCTTCAGCATCGTCGGTCTGCCCGATACCGCCGTCACCGAGGCCAAGGAGCGCGTGCGCGCCGCCGTCAAGAACAGCGGCTGCATCTTTCCGCTGCGCCGCATCACCGTCAACCTGGCGCCCGCCGACCTGCGCAAGGAGGGTCCCGCCTACGATCTGCCGATGGCCGTGGGCCTGTTGCTGGCCTCCGAACAGGTGGCGCCCATCGTGGCCACCGGCGCGGTGCTCACCGCCGAAGACTGCCTCTTTCTGGGCGAGCTGGGCCTGGATGGCACGCTGCGCCACACCCATGGCATCCTGCCGATGGTGGCCCTGGCGCGCGAGCGGCGCTTTCGCGCGGTCTTCGTCCCGGTGATGGATGCCGCCGAGGCGGCGCTGGTCGAGGACGTGACGGTCTATCCCGTCGAGACCCTGGCGCAGTTGGTGGCCCACCTGCGCGGCGAGACGCCCATCAGCGGGTTCGTACCCGACCCGAATCTGCTGGCGTATGACCCCGACACCGCCTATCCCTACAACCTCTCCGACGTGCGCGGCCAGGAACATGTCAAACGCGCGCTGGAGGTCGCCGCCAGTGGCGGCCACAACGTGCTGATGTCAGGTCCGCCTGGCTCGGGCAAGACGCTGCTCGCGCGCACCATCCCTTCGATCCTGCCGCGGTTGACCATCGCGGAGGCGCTGGATGTCACCAAGATCTACAGCGTCGCGGGCATGCTCGCCGCCGATGTGCCGCTGGTCACCCAGCGCCCCTTCCGCGCACCGCATCACACCACCAGCCACGCGGGCCTGGTTGGCGGGGGACGCTTCCCGCGTCCCGGCGAGATCAGCCTAGCCCACCGCGGCGTGCTCTTCCTGGACGAACTGCCAGAGTTCGGGCAGAACGTGCTCGAAGTGCTGCGCCAGCCGCTCGAAGACCGCATCGTCACCATCTCGCGCGCACAGGGCACCGTCACCTTCCCCGCCAACTTCATGCTGATCGCCGCGATGAACCCCTGTCCTTGCGGGTTCTCGGGCGATCCTACCCGCGAGTGTACCTGCTCGGGGAGCTCCATCGCGCGCTACCAGAAGCGCATCAGCGGGCCGCTACTCGACCGCATCGACATCCACATCGAGGTGCCGCGGGTCGAATATGAGAAGCTGACCGACAAGCGCGAGGGCGAACGCTCGGCCGAGGTGCGCGCCCGCGTGCAGGCGGCACGCGAGCGCCAGGCGGCGCGCTTCGCCGGTACGCGCATCAGTTGCAACGCGGACATGGGTCCCGCCGAAGTGCGCACCCACTGCCAGGTGGACCCGGCCGCGCAGCCGTTGCTGCGTGCGGCGATGCAGCGGCTGCAGCTCTCGGCGCGCGCCTTCCACCGCGTGCTCAAGCTGGCGCGCACCATCGCCGACCTGGCCAACAGCGAGACCATCGGCGCCCCGCAGTTGGCCGAAGCGATCCAGTATCGCCCACGCACCGGCAGCGAGGGGTAACCGCGCGACAAAGCCGTGCGCGCAGTGATGGATGCTGGGCATGTGCCAGGTATTGATGCGCCGCACTTCCTGAATGCGGTCGAATTCGACAGCGGAACGAAACTCGGCGACACCGTTTGGAACAATGCCCCCCTCGCACAGTTCGATTGTGTGCCACCATTCGATCCAGCTGGCGCGCACGATCGCCGATCTAGCGGACGCCGAGGTAATCGGCGCCCAGTGTGCCCCTTAAGAAGCGGGCGGGCAGACGTAATAGGTGTCCTGGCTGGATGGGGGAATGTGCGCCCGCATCGCCGCGGTTTGACACGCCGTTCCCGTCCACACCGTCGCTGACGGCGCGATAAGGAACGGGCCGTCGCTCGGAGTCAGCGGCGTTGGCGCCGCGCCATCCACGCTCACGCCGAAGCTGAGCGTGTAGGTGCCCTGGCTGGTTAGGCCATTGACCGCGACGAGAAAGACTATTGACTCGTTCGGGCCGATGGCAAACGGCAGATTCGGCCCATTGGAGTGTACCTGGGCGTTGGCGATGGCGGGTGCTGTGGCGCCCGTGCTGTCGTTGGGCAGCGTTGCCGCCAGCCAATCGACATCTCCGCTCGCACCGCCGCACCCGCCCGTGGTCTGTTGGGTTGCCGCGTCATACGGGCCGTCCTGGCAGAGGTGCCAGATGGTGACGGGACCGCTGCTCGGCGTGAAACTGGCGATACTGACGCTGAGGCTGGTGAGGGTATGCGCTGCACTCGTCTGGTTGCATACTTGCAGCGCATAGCCCGTCGCCAGTGACGGATTGACGGGCGGGTTGGGATGAAATGCGCCCACCTGCTGGGCCTCACTCGCGGTCAAGGGAACCTGATAGGGGGCATTGGGTTCGTTGTTCGGCATCAGCGCGGCGGGATAGTCAAGCGCGGTCCAGCGCTGGGGAATCGAGATGTTCAGGCCATCCACCATGGCGTACTGGGGCTGGACCGGTCCTAATCCGATTGGTGGGCATCCCGCCGATTCAACGGTGGCCGGGTCTGTCGTCGCGGTCGGCAAGGGGGTGTCTGTCGCCGCCGCGGTGCTCGCCGCCGCTACCCGTCTTCCTGTGGTGGTGCGCGTGGTGGTGCGCGCGCCGCCACAACCGCTGAGGAACATACCAAGCGTGAGCGCCACGCCAATCACGCCGAGAGATCGTCGCCGCACGTGCCGCATTCCCTACTCCTCCACGCGACACCCGCGCCACTAAGCCGCCGACCGCGGGGCGTAGCATAGCATGTCATGCTGCTGAGCGCAACACCCCGAGCCG
>DASYGC010000225.1:0-2377 GCA_036000225.1 Ktedonobacterales bacterium
ATGGTAGCGACAAGACGATGCTCCTGTACAATCACTACGATGTGCAGCCTGCCGAGCCGCTGGATTTGTGGGACTCGCCGCCGTTCGAGCTGACCGAGCGCGACGGACGCGTCTATGCGCGTGGCGTCTCGGATGACAAAGGTCAACTGATCTCGCGGCTGGCGGCGATTCGGGCGGTGCGCGCCGTGACGGGCGGGCTTCCTGAGCGTGTCAAGTTCCTGGTCGAGGGCGAGGAAGAGATCAGCAGTCCCAGCCTTGAAACGTTTGTCGAGGAGAATCGCGACCTGCTGGCCGCCGATGCCTGTGTCTGGGAGTTTGGCGGCGTCGACCCCGATGGACGGCCCGAAGTCGTCTTGGGCCTGCGGGGCATTCTCTACGTTGAGTATCGTGTCCGCACGCTCTCACGCGACGCGCACTCCGGCGGCGCCCACAATCTGCCAAACGCCGCGTGGCGACTGGTGCGCGCGCTCAACACGATACAGGGCGCCGATGGACGCATTCTGATTCCCGGCTTCTACGACGCCGTTCAGGGGCCGACCGCGACCGATATGCAACTGCTGGCGGCGATGCCATCCTCCGAGGAGTTCAACCGCGAGCACTTCGGCGTCACCGGGTTCCTCAATGGCCACACGGGCATGGACTACAAGCGCGCGGTCTACGAGCCGACGGCCAATATCGCAGGTATCGGCGCGGGCTGGCAGGGGCAGGGATCGAAGACGGTCATCCCGGCCTATGCGATGGCCAAGATGGACTTCCGGCTCGTGCCCGACCAGGATCCCGAAGACCTCTTTGCCCGGCTGCGCAAACATCTCGACGATGGCGGATTCAGCGATGTCGAGGTGGTGAAGCTGGGGGGCGAGCGATCTGCGGTCACGCCGGGCGACGACCCATTCGTTCAACTGACGGCGCGACTGGCCGCCGAGGTCTATGGCAAGCCCGCAGTGATCGATCCGCTGGTCGGCGGCACTGGCCCGGTCTATCCATTCCGCGCTTTCCTGGGCACGCCCATTGTGACGCTTGGCCCAGGCGATCCACTCTCCAACGCGCACTCGCCCAACGAGAGCATGTCTATCGCGCATTTCCTGCTGGGCACGAAGCATATGGCGCGGCTGCTGCTGGAGTACGGCGCGCAGTAGCGTCGGGTGGGCCACTGGGCACGGTTTCTGCGTAGCAACACACCGTGGGCGAATGGATGAGCGGAGGCCGCTCGCCACCAGGAGATACTGCCCAGTGACGGCATAGTGGCAAGATACATTGTGTGTGTCTGTCTGCCATGCTATAATCTGAGCGCGGCGCGAAAAACAGTTAGCTGGGGAACGCGCCGCCTGGCATCTCCTCCGCTCATCGATTTCCGGAGCCGATCACGCGATTGCATGTTCGCGCCGGACACCGCTCCCATGCGCCGACCATCTCCAGATGATCTCTTGGCTGGCATGCGGAGCCTGAGCAGCAGCGAGGCCAGCAGCGCGAAAGAGAATGGTTCTCTCTTTTGGCACGTCTATCAATTGTCGCTATGATGCCGGTTCGCTGGTTGACCGGCGGCGCGTCGGTGAGGCGCGGATGTCCTGGAAAGTGCTGATTGAGCGCGGCAACCTTGGCTTCAGCGCCGCGCACTTTATTACGTTTGAGGGCCAATGTGAGCCGCTGCATGGCCACAACTATGGCGTGCGAGTCGAGGTGGAGGGAGCGTTGACTCCCGACAGCTACGTACTCGATTTCGTCGTCCTCAAAAATATTGTGCGCATGCTCTGCAAGGAGTGGGATCACCGCTTCCTGCTGCCGCTCGACAATCCACATCTGACACTGACCGAGCACGAGGACGCCTGGGAAGTGGTATATGATGGTCCGCTCACACATGGCGCAACCACCACCGATGGACGCACACGCTATCTGCTGCCAAAGGCGGCGGTGACGCCGTTGCCCATCGACAATGCTACCGCCGAACGGCTGGCCGAGCAGCTTGCCGGGCGTATCGTAGACCGGTTGCGTGATGTGGGCAAACTGGAGCATCTCGTGCGCATCGAAGTCGGCGTCGAAGAGACGGAAATGCAGGTCGCTTTCTTTGCGCTCGACCTGCGTAACCACCCGGCCAATGACGTCTCCCCACCCACGTAGCAGCCGCTAGCTCGTTTTCCGGTGGTCAATTTCTCCCATACCGCAAAGTAATCTCGAACCAAAACTTTTCTCTGTCGTTGTTGTGTGTATCTGGCGCGTGAGCCTGGGTAGCGCTCATGCGCTGGCATGGCCGAAATTCGGCCGTAACCGGCTCTGCCGGCCCGGAGCAATGGGGCTCCACCCTGGCCAGTGCTGGCTACCTTGCAGGAGGATATGAACCTGTGGCGATCAAAGAACCTGAAGTCATGAACGCGTATGTGCA
>DASYGC010000226.1:0-2927 GCA_036000225.1 Ktedonobacterales bacterium
CGGCCAGCGGCCCCAGCAGCAGGATGGGCAGCGAGGTGGCGACGACCAGGCCGCTGACGGCCAGCGGTGCCCAGCTCTGACCCGCGCCGATGGTGGTCGCGATCCAGAGGATCAGCGTCGTGTTGAAGACGGTATCGCCGATGGCCGAGATGGCGCCGCCGCTCCAGAGCAGGGCGAAGTTACGATTGATGAGCCAGCTGGCTGGCCGCTGGATAGGGACTGGTGGGGCAACTGTGGTACGATGCACGGTGGCTCCTCCGCTCGATCGGGCCGTAAATCCGGGTCGTGGGCCGGGTGAGTCAGACGCGTGAGATGTGAACGCATCCCACGCGCCGTGCTTTCTGGGTGCGCCTGCCGCACCGGCCCGTTCCGCCACTCGTCCCGCGGAGTGGCGTAGGGGTCTGCGCGTTGCGCTACCTGGTTCGTGGCTATACCTCTCGTGCCTTGCGGTCGAGCACGGCGCGCACTTCAGGCGAGGCATCCAGCGTGCCGCGATAGCGGAAGCGCACGATGGCGCGCTCCACTAGCTCGGCGGGCACATCGGTGGCGATATTGCAATGGCCCAGCACGCGCAGATTCAGCGGTTTATCGCTGGCCACGATGGCTTCGAGGTCGGCGCGCGAGTAAGCGACCGATCCGGCGACGATGGTGTAACGGCGCCGTGCGCGGCTGGGCGGCTCGGACACCAGTGGGGGCATGGGCGGCAACGGCGGCTGTCTGGGTGGGCGCGGCGGTGCTGGATGCCGCGGGGGGATGGGTGGGATCGGTGGGATAGGCGGAATTGGTGGGATTCCTGGGATCGGTTGCCGGTGTGGCTGCGATCCACCATCCGTCGTTTCATCCGCGCGCATGGTTGTCTCCTCTTCGTAGGGCCCTTCGCTATAGAGCATCTGGACGAATGTCCGCTCGCGCACGCCCTCGCCCTCACGTGGTTCCTCATACGGGCGCAGCACCTCGTGCACCTGTTCGAGTACCGACAGCGCCTCCTCGTCGCTCACGAAGAGGGCTCCTGAACTGAGCGTGCGCAGTTCCTTGCGCGGCTGGCCGGTGTCGAGGTCGCGCAGGTACGCGGCCAGCGCCCCGCGTACGATCGAGTGGAAGAACTCGGCGACCGCCGCCGCACGCTCGTCTGGTGGCACGCTGTGCAGCAGCGTCGGGGCCAGCGCGAAGCCTTTGGCCAGCGCGCGGTAATACTTTTCGAGAATGCCACTCTTCTCGCGCGTCTCCACCAGCCGCACCAGCCCCACCTGCTCCAGTTCGCGCACGTGGTAGTGGACCTTGGCATGGGCCAGGCCCAGTTCTGCGCTCAACTGCGCCACCGTCATGGCGCGTCGGCCCAGCAGTTCGGCGATGCGCAGGCGCAGGCGGTCCGACACGGCGCGCAATTGCTCGATGGTCGCGAGTTCATACAGCTCAGGCAGTTCGCCGGGCACATCATCCATGGATATTGCTTACCTCCACATTTCGCTCGGGTATCCAACTTTATTTGGATGCCCAAAATATACTGATGGTGCGGTGGGGTGTCAAGGGCGAGGTTGAGCGTGCTATCGTGAAGCGGCTTCCACACCGTGCGCGTCACCGGAGTCGCTGGTGCGGCAGATGCGCGCGGCACTCGATCCGCCGATGCGCACCGCGATTCTCGCCATCAAACGCGAGCTGAAAAGCGATCCAGCCTATGCTCAGGCGGGCATCCACAGCCGACACGTGTACCTGGCGGCGCTGGAGGGGGTGCGCGATCTGGCGGCGTTTCGCGCGTGGGTTGATAGCAAGGGGCTGCTGTGAGTGCCCAAGCGACCAGCCCTATCGCGCCACCGCCGCCACCCTGGGCTGGGGCGGGGCGCCAGCACCGGGCACACGCCCGAAGAAGAGCGTTAGCAGCGTCGCGGAGAGCGCGATGCAGGCCGCGCCCAGCAGGAACGACGCGCTCAGGCTCACGCGCTGCTGCAAAATGCCGGCCAGCCCTGGGCCGATGGTGAAGCCGATGCTCCAGGTTGTGCTGTAGAAGCCGCTCAGTGTGCCGCGCAGCCGGCGCGACACGCTCTGCATGGCGAAGGCCGAGTAGACCGGGTCGAAGAACCCCCGCAGCACGTTGCGCGCGAATTCGCCGCTCGCGGCCACGACGACCCCTGGCGCGAACCCGATGATCAGCACCGCGGGTACCGTCAGATACTGCATCAATACGGACGTGCGCAGGCTGCCCCAGCGGCGCACCAACCGCGGCGCCAGCAGCGAGGTCGCGCCGCCCGTCAGTCCCGCGATGGTGAGCAGCACACCCAGCGGACCAGGGTCCAGGTGAAAGCGCAGCTTCAGGTAGAGCTGCAGTAGGCCGACCACCGCGCCCGTCCCCGTGGTGAAGAGCACATCAGGGAGCAGCAGCTTGAGGAAGAGCACCACGGTCGCGCGCCGGCCCACCGGATCGGTCGGATCGTTGGGCGCCGCATGCTCCGACTGCTCAGCGGTTGCCTGCCCGATGACCAGCGCCTCGCTAGCGGGCAGCACCGCCGCGGGCACCGCCGCCGGCGCCATGGCGGGCGCCGGCGCACGCGTGGCGTTCGCATCAGCGCTATCGGCCAGCCAGAACAGGGGAATTGCTGGGAGGAACACCACAATGGCGGAAGCCAGCACCCCACAGCGTAGTGGCACCACGCTGCTGGCCGAAATGTGGAGCAGGTGGGCGACCAGTTCGGGCACCAGGCCACCAATCAGGCTGCCCACCGCGCCCACGCCCAGCAGCAAGAAGCTGTTCAGCGCCAGCACGCCCACCCGCTGGTCGTCCGAGGTGCTCTCCGTCAGCAGGGGCAGATTCGTCACCCAGTAGCCGCCCGAGAGCAGGCCATTCGCCAGACTGGCGGCGATCAGCAGCGGTGCGTTGCTGCTCAGCGCGATGCCCACCAGCGCCAGCGGATTGAGCACCCCGCTCCAGATCA
>DASYGC010000227.1:0-5476 GCA_036000225.1 Ktedonobacterales bacterium
CTTCCACATGGAGTTGTGCCCGCGTGCGGGGAGCGTTCTCTGGGGAAAACGGCGCGTGGTGGCATCGCCGCGGCGACCGGCGAGCGCGACAATCATTGATGTTCACCTTTCTTCGTCCCCGCCCCCTCCACGGCGAGCCGACCGGCGTTGCCCAGCACTACATCGTCGAGTGGCGCGTTTACCAGACCAGCGCGCGCATCGCGAAAGAGCTGCTGCAAGCGGCTAGCGCGCTGTAGACCCGCTCCTCCTGCCACACGCAGCGCCAGATCGGTGACGCGCACGGCATTGTTGGTCGTCACCAGCTTGACGAGTGGCGCCTGTTCGCGCAGCGCCGCCCGCGCCTCGGGGTGCGTCACCCAATCACCTGCCAGGCCCTGCAGCAGGCGGTGCGAAATGAGCAGCAGGGACTCCATCTCACCAAGTTTCGCGCGGACGGCGGGCAGCTCGCCGATGGGCTTGCCCAATCCAGTCGGCACGCGATGCGCGGCAAAGTGGGCCGCTTCGTCGCGCGCGGCCTGGGCCACCCCGGTATAGATTGACGCGAGGGTAATGGTGCTCCATGGCAGTCCCAGCGCGCCGCGTGGGTCAGGCGCACCGACCGGGCGCGCATCCAGCAACGCATCCATGGGCACCAAGGCGTCTTCCAGCACGAGATCGTGGCTTCCGCTGGCCCGCAATGCCAGCGCGTCCCATGTCTGCTCAATACGCACACCCGGCGCGTCGGCGGGCACCAGGAACGACCCCAGGCGCACGGGATTGCCTGGCTCCTCCACAGCCGCCAGCACAATAAAGTAGCGTAACGCTGGGCTACCGGTCGTGTAGATTTTGCGCCCGTTCAGTTGCCAGCTACCATCAGCGGTGGGTCGCGCCACCGTGGCGGGCACACCGCCGTGGCTGGGGCTGCCCATTTCTGGCTCGGCCTGGGCCGCGTTGAGCAGCGCACCCCGTGTGACGATCTCACGACACAGGTCAGGCAGGCGCTCGGGCCAGAGTTTACCCTCCACCAGAATGCCCAGATTGCTACAGTGCATGCCCAGCACCAGCGCCGTCGCGGCATCGCCCCAGGCAATCCGCTCGATCGCCAGCGCATATTCCAGCTCATCCGCCCCCAACCCGCCATAGACTTCGGGTACCGTCAGGCTCTGGAGATTGGCGGCGCGCAGGTCGGCGAAGTTCTCGAATGGGAAGCTGCCATCGCGATCGTGCGCGGCGGAACGCGCGGCAAAGGCCGTCGCGAGTGGCTCGACCAGCGCCAGCAGACGGCGCTGTCGCTCGGTAGTAGGAGAGTTCACGCTACCTCACAGTGCGTTCACACGGCGTTCAGGGATTGGCAATCGGTTCGAGTTCGGCGATCGTGCGCTCCACAAGATCCACCGCCGCACGCAAGGTATCGGCGTCGAACGCGAAGCGCGCGCCCGCCGCTTCGTAGAGCTCTGGCAGCGTGACGGTCGCGCCCAGTGCCAGTGCGCGCCGGTAGGCCGCGACGGCGCCCGCCTGGTCGCGCAGCGAATTGGCCCAGACCTGCACCGCGCCCAACTGCGCCATCCCATACTCGATGTAATAGAACGGTACCTGAAACACATGCGACTGCCGGTGCCAGAAGGTGCGCTTGTCCAGTTCCAGGCCGCTCCAGTCCAGGTGCGGCCAGAAGCGATCCACCAGCTTGACCCACTCGTCGTCGCACCGCTCCAGATCGGCGGCCTCGTCCTGGTGCTCGTACATCCAGTGCTGCAGCGCATCGATCATCGCCATGTACGGCCAGAAGGTGATGATCCCCTGCAGATGATGGATGCGGGCACGCGCGGCTTCCGCGGCGGAGTAAAAACCGCCATACTCGGTCGTCAGGTATGGCGATGCCAGCAGTTCCATGCCCATTGAGGCGACTTCGTCGAACTCCGTCGGCCGCATTTGCTCCTGCTTCTGTTGCAGGTACGGCAGGTTGGCGGTTTCAAACGCGTGGAACGCGTGGCCGCCCTCGTGCAGCAGCGTCTGCACATCCTCCTGTGTGCCGACCGCGTTCATAAAGATGAACGGGCGACCCGTGACCGAATACGCCAGCGAATAGCCGCCTGACGCCTTGTTCTTGCGGCTCTCCAGGTCGAGCAACCCTTCGTCGCGCATGATCGCGAAATAGGCGCCGAACTGTGGATCAACCCGCTGGAAGATCGCGCGCGTTCTGGATTCAAGTTCATCAATGGTGGCGTAGGGATGCAGCGGCGCACGGCCATGCGGATCGACAAACTCATCATCCCACGGGCGCAGCGTCGGCACGCCCAGCAACTGGCGTCGCTGCTCGTTGATACGTCGGGCGGCGGGCACCACCGCCTGTTCGATTGCATCGTGAAAGCGCTTTGCATCGTCGGGGGTGTAGTCGAAACGGTAGAGTTGCTGCCAGCAATATGTCCGATAGTTGTCGCAGCCCGCATTCGTGGCCAGCTGGCTGCGAACCGCGATCATCTGACGCCAGAGCGCGCTCAGCGCGGGCGTATCCTGCTGAATGCGCGCATTCATCGCACGCGACGCCCGCTCGCGGCGATCGCGGTCGGGCTCCTCCAACACGGCGATCAATTGCGGCAGCGGGATCTCCGCGCCGTCCCACGGTACAGTACGCGCGCCCGAGATCTGATCGTACTCCAGCGACAGTTTGCGCACCTCGGCGAGCAGTGGCACATTGGCCTCGCGAAAGAGCGCGGCGTCAGTACGCAGCTTGCGCAGCGGCATTTCGAAGCCATGTGGTCGCAGGCCGCTGTCAATCAGCTTTTGCTTGACTTGCTGTTCCGCCAGCATCATTTGAGGGGCGATGTGGTCCAGGTAGGTCGTATAGCGTTGTTGCGTGGCCTCGTCGGCGGTATCCACGGTTGTGGCGATTGAGAAGCGTGTGTTGACTTCATCCAGCAATGCGCTGATGCGTGTCCAGTCGGCGAGCCAGGCTGGCGCGCTCTGCGCGTCAAGCGGGCGTACGAGCAGTTCGGCGTAATAGGGGGCAATCTGTTCCCAGGTCCATGCGCTGAAGGCCTCAGCGGTGGCGGGAAGATCATGCCATAACATGGTGACTCTCCTACAGGATGCACGCTGATCGTCAGGAGGTTTCGGACACGCCAGTATACGCCGCCGTGGCATCCTGCTTCCACCGTGTGAAACCCCGCTTGCGCTTGTCACGTACCGCCTGTAGGGTGTATCCTGCTGCTCGAACGGCATTTCCTGGCCACTCTCCATCATCGTCGTCCCGATGGAGGCGAATCAGGTGCATGCGATACCTGTACAGCGGGGTGAAAACACTATGAGCGCACCACAGACCACCGCACCGCACCTGAAACGCACACCCCTGTTCGAGACGCACCGCGCGCTTGGAGCGCGTCTCGTTGAGTTCGGTGGGTGGGAGATGCCAGTGCAGTATAGTGGCATCCTCGACGAGCATCGCGCCGTGCGTCAGCGCGCCGGCCTGTTCGACGTGAGCCATATGGGCGAATTCCGTGTCGAGGGACCGGGGGCGCTCGATCTGCTGCAGGCGCTCGTGCCGAACAACGTCGCCCGGCTGGAACTCAACCAGGCGCTCTACACCCAGATCTGCCGTCCTGATGGTGGGACACTCGACGATCTGATCATCTATCGCCTGGATGAACAACGCTACATGGTGGTGGTGAATGCCGGAACCATGGAGAAGGACTGGGCGTGGTTCGGTGAACAGGCCAAAACGCACGTTGGTTTCACGCTGGCCAATGTCTCGAGCGAGACCGGTTTGATCGCGCTGCAGGGCCCACTGGCCCAGTCGATCCTCCAGCCACTCACCAGCACCCCGCTAGAGGGCATCACCTATTACCACTGCGCCCGCGGCGAGGCCGCCGGCATTCCCGCTATCATCTCACGCACCGGCTATACTGGCGAGGATGGCTTCGAGTTGTATACCGCCGCCGCCGATACGCCGCGCATGTGGCAGGCGCTGATGGAGGCTGGCACACCTCACGGCCTGCTGCCAGCCGGTCTGGGCGCGCGCGACACGCTGCGCCTGGAGGCTGGCTACTGTCTGTACGACCATGAGTTGACTGAGGCGATCACGCCGCTCGAAGCCGGCCTCGCGTGGACCATCAAGCTTGACAAGGGCGTTGACTTCATTGGTCGCGAGGCGCTGGCCCGCGAGAAGCAGGAGGGTCTGCGCCGCAAACTGATTGGCATCGAGTTGCGCGAGCGCGGCGTGCCACGCGCGGGCTACCCCATCCTGCTCGCTGGCCAGCCGATTGGGGCGCTCACCAGCGGCACGCTCTCGCCCACGCTCGATCGCCCGATTGGGTTGGGCTACGTTGCGCCTGAGCACGCGCGACCCGGCACCGAGTTGGCCATCGCGATCCGGGACAAGGTGGTGCCCGCAACGGTTGTTCCCCTCCCATTTTACCGTCGCCAAGCCAGCTGATGCGGCTCCAGTCCGCCGCGCGACGTCCGCGGCGTCCTCTTCAACGTTTCCCAAGCGAACCAATGACCGATGAAGGAGTGAGCGACATGACCAGGTGGCAGACACAGCCAGATCTCAAGTACGCCAGGTCCGATGAATGGGTACGCATCGAAGGTGACGAAGCAACGATCGGCGTCAGCGACTATGCCCAGGATCAATTGGGCGATGTGGTGTATCTCGAGCTGCCCTGGGACGATTCCGGCGCGCGTGAGGTGGCAGCGAGCGGCAAGTTCGGCGACATCGAGTCCGTCAAGGCGACCTCGGAACTATTCAGCCCGGTGGGAGGGACTATCGTGCGCGTCAACGCCGCGCTGAAGGATCACCCCGATCTGGTGAACACGGATCCCTATGGTGAGGGCTGGATGGTCGTCATCAAGTTGAACGGCGCGCCGGGTCTCGGCGATCTGCTCGATCCCGCGGCCTACAGCGATTATTGTGAGCACCGCGATCATTGAGCTCGAGTGGTGGCGCATGACGGACTGGCAGGCGCCTAGGTCACGGGTTCATAGCCAGCTGTCGAGCGGCCGACCCGTGGCGAGTCTGGCGGCGGCCATCACGGTATGTGGGCGAATCTAGGCGAGGAAGAGTGCTGGCATGAGCTATGTTCCCAATACCACAGCCGAACAGCAGGAGATGCTGCGAACTATCGGCGCCACATCGGTTGAAGACTTGCTGGTCCCCGTGCCGCGTTCGGTGCGGCTGCAGCGGCCGCTGGATCTGCCCGCGGCCCTGCCCGAGCCCGATCTCAAGCGGCTGATGCTGGGCCTGGCCGAACGCAACGCCGATCTCGATCACACGATCTCCTTCCTCGGCGCGGGGAGCTACGATCATGTCGTCCCCAGCGTGGTCCCACACCTGTACAAGCGTTCCGAGTTCTACACCTCCTATACCCCCTATCAGCCCGAGATGAGCCAGGGCATGTTGCAGGCGATTTACGAATTTCAGACGATGGTGTGTCAGATGACCGGCATGGACGTGGCCAACGCCTCGCTCTATGATGGGTCAACGGCGGTCGTCGAGGCGGTGCTG
>DASYGC010000228.1:0-1971 GCA_036000225.1 Ktedonobacterales bacterium
GTGGCGGCGTTGCGCTTGTGCCATGTGCGCTTTCAGTGTTCCACCACATCGGCGCTGTACAGACAACGCGGCGATTGAGGATCACCCGGCATCGTGCGCTGGGGTAGAGACTAACTCAATTGCGTGCGGAAATCAAGCGCCGTATGGCCATCCCAAGGATCCTTCAATGTTCGCGTTGCGGTTGAACCCACACCGGTGGCATAGCGGCAGCGCCCGCTTACTGAGCCGACACATCATGAGGGTGCGCTGGATCGCCGGGCGCCCGTCCGCCGACATCCTCGCCACAACGGGATTAGCAGCGGTGTCTTCAGCCCGCGTCCTCGCCCACCATCCAGCCCGCCGGAGCCGAGAAGCCGTGACATTCAATCATTGAATCGTTGAATCACCCTGCATCCGTCCCATCCACGACCCGCGCTCATTCAATCGCTTCCAGGTGACCACCTCTGGCTTGCCGCTTCCGCCGCGGTTTCAGCGTGTTCGCGTGTCAGCGCATGCTGCCGTTGACGCCAGAAGGTCAGCGGCATAGAATGGCCATGCCATGCAACACTCCCCTGATGGTGCGCCGCTGCCACAATCTGAACCGCTGCTCCCCGCCGCCGCGCCAGCGCCGGACGCGGTTCGCGGTGCTGTGACGACCACCATTCCTAGTACCATCCCGCTGCCGCTCCCCACTCCAGCCACCGCACCCGCCGCCACGCCGCCCACACCGCTGCCGCTGCCGCTTCCTCCCGGCTGGACGCCGCCGCCTGCCTGGGTCGCCGCGCGCGCCGCCGCCGCGCGTCCGCGCCGCCCACGGTGGGGACGCCTGGCCGGGTGGATCGGCGCCCTGCTGTTGCTGGCCATCATCCTCGTGCCCATGCCAGCCAGCGGCACCGATCTGCTCGCCGCCGCCACCAGCGCCCGCGCGGCCTACCGCTACGATCGCGCGCTGGCCTTCGATGCGCGTGCCGCCCAGCAAGATCCCGACGACCCGCGTCCTCACTGCCAGATGGGCGCCGTGCTCGCGCTCCAGCAGCTCTACGATCAGGCGGTTGCCGCCTACACCCGTTGCCAGGCGCTGGGCGATCGCGGTCCGGCGGTCTGGCTCGCGCTGGGCACGATCGCCCAGACCCGTGGCGATCTCGCCGGCGCCGAGCGCCTCTGGCTGCGCTCCGCTGCCCTGGGTGGCGACGAGGCCCGCCATCAGGTGGGCCTGCTCTACGAGCGGCAGGCGCGCTTCGATCTGGCCGCTGCCCAGTGGCGTGCCCTGCCCGCGAGCGATCCGCTAGCCCAGGAACACATCGGCCTGCTCGCGTTGCGCACCGGTGACTATGCCACCGCCCGCAATGCCTTCATCGCGGCGCAGACCCTGCCCGGCTTCGACGGCCAGCAGGCCGTGGATCAGGGCTTCGTCCAACTGGCCGCTTTTGGGCCCCAGAGCGCGGCCGGCCTCACCAGTGTCGGCGTCGCGTTCGTCCAGGCCAACCTGCCCACCTTTGCCCGGCTGCCGCTGACCAACGCGCTGGCGCTCGCCCCCGACGACGGCACGGCGTACGCCTATCTCGCCTGGGTTGACTTCCTCGCGGGCAATACCGCCAGCGCCCAGGCCGAATCCACTCTGGCGCTGACCCTTGTGCCCCACGATGCGTTCACCCTGTTTGTGGCCGCCGAACTGGCCATCGCCGCCAGCCAGTGGACCCCCGCCGCGGCCTTGCTTGATCGCGCGCTGCAGGCTGATAACAAGAATGCCGAACTGTGGGCCGAACGCGGACGCGCCGCGTTGGGCGTCTTCGACTACCTCCATGCCGAGCTGAGCTATGCCAACGCCGCCAACCTGGGCACCGATCCCGCCTTCACCATCTCGTACCTGAGCTTCTATGTGCGCTACCGCGTCGGCATTGACGACGGCCGCGCCCAACTCGCCGCCATCCAGGCGACCCAGCGCTGGCCCGATGTTGCCCAGGCGCAGGACCTTGCCGCGCAGGTCTTCAC